>CAWVZW010000223.1:0-1504 GCA_963934735.1 uncultured Planctomycetaceae bacterium | reverse complement strand
GAAACCAACAAAAGTGATATCGATTTATGGCCCCGCGAAGATTTGTTTTGTGCCGGTCATAGCCATGCGGACGGGCGCTGCAACCATGGTGCTCAAATCCAACAAGGACGCTTACAACAGTTGATGCAAATGATCAACGAAGAGCAACGTCAACAGCAAGATAAAAATGACAAGTAACACTTAGAACAAAACGAACAACACTGTCTACACAAACACATTTCCAAACCACAACTGAAATGAACATAATGCTTATTCGAATACTCACGAGTATCGCCCTTATCGCAATCACAGCAAATCTGCTCGCATCACCTGAAGTACCAGGGGCCAAACAAACTCACCCCATCGCTTTAGTTGGTGGTACGATCCATACCGTCAGTGGTAAAACTCTGACCAATGCTACCTTGCTGTTTGACAATGGCAAAATAACGGCTGTCGGTACCGATTTCGACCTACCGCAGAATTGCGAAGTCATCGCCATCAAGGGAAAGCATGTTTTTCCCGGCATGCTGGATGCATATACCAATATGGGATTGGTCGAGATCAATGCTGTGCGGGCTTCTGGGGATGAAAATGAAACGGGCACTTTTAACCCAAATGTACGGGCGGAAGTTGCGGTAAACCCGGACAGCGAGATCATTCCGACAACTCGTAGCAATGGTGTCTTACTTTGCCTTGCTGCTCCTTCAGGAGGCACCGTATCCGGTCGCTCGGCCATACTGCAACTCGATGGCTGGACCTACGAAGATTTGACCATACGCTCTGCTGCGGGCTTGCACATCAAGTGGCCATTAATGGCAGTAGTTAGCGATTGGTGGGTTACTAGTTCGGCCAAAGATCAAATTGCCTCTCGAGAAAAAGCGTTGGCAAAGCTAGAAGAACAATTCGCAACCGCTCGGCTGTACGATAAGGCTCGACAAAGTAATCCTGACACTCTGGTCGACATGAAGTGGGAATCAATGCGAGCGGTACTCGCCGGCGATGTGCCGATCATTGTCAACGCCGATAACGCTAATCAAATTCAATCCGCTGTCGCGTTTGCCGTTCGCCAAAAGGTGAAACTCATTATCAATGGCGGGTATGACGCTATATACTGTGCGGATCTCTTGAAAAAACACGACGTACCTGTAATCCTCGGTGGCGTATATCGTAGCCCGAGACGTAGTGATGATTTCTACGACTTACCTTATGAAATTCCAGCGATGCTAAGTCGCCTCGGTGTCCAATTCTGCATTTCTTCCGATGGCCGTTTTGGTGCGTCCATGTCACGCAATCTGCCTTATCATGCTGGCACAGCGGCGGCGTATGGTTTGGATAAAAACGAAGCACTCAAAGCCGTTACACTTTATCCAGCTCAGATTCTGGGCGTCGCGGACCGTGTCGGATCACTCGATATTGGCAAAGATGCCACGCTCGTAATAACCGATGGAAACATCCTTGAGATTGCTACGCAAGTTGAGCAAGCTTACGTTCAAGGCCGACGCGTCGATATGTCAGATCGCCATAA
>CAWVZW010000222.1:0-1633 GCA_963934735.1 uncultured Planctomycetaceae bacterium | reverse complement strand
TGAAGGGGATCTTGGCGACCGAGCTAGCAAATACGAATGGCACGGCCAGTTGAATCTCGGAGGCATCTGCTGTGGAGTCCTGATCGACTAAGCGAATTCGGTCGTGTACCTGTACAAACCAAGCCCCCCAACGGCGGTGATGGTTTTTCAAAAGAATTTCCATCCGTGTTTCAACGCCTGCCATTGTGGGGTTGTTGAATTTTCGGCAAAAGGAGAGATTCTCAAGCGAGGAAATCGTCAAACGCCAATGCAGCAACAGTGGTCCGAACAGCATGCCAGACAATATGACCAGCATATTGACTTCACGCATGATGGCACCACCGACGATAAACAGAACAACGAACAGATAATACCATCCTTGTGTTGTAATCAATATGCGTGGTTTAACTTGCATTAGGCTGGAACAGGAATTGTGCTGACAATATCTGAAATAATACCTTCCACCATTTCGCGCTGAGTGCCTTGCATGAACCCTTTTGCCATGACTCGGTGAGCAAGCGCGGACACGGCAAGTTGTTTGACATCATCGGGGATGACATATTCGCGTTTTTCAAGCATCGCTAGAGACTGACTCGCTCGATACAAACTAATCGCGCCCCGTGAACTAACTCCCACATGCAAGGCGTCGTTATTACGAGTTGCGTTAACAATGGCCAATATGTAATCGGTCAAAGTATCATCGACTCTAATTTGACGCGCTTGTTTTTGTAGTTGTAAAACATCGCCCGATGTCAGCACGGCTTGCAGGTGTTCAACCGGTTCACCCTCACGATGCGATGTTAGTAACTCTCGTTCAAAGCTCTCATCGGGATAACCCATTGAAATCCGTAAAAGAAAACGATCGAGTTGGCTTTCCGGCAGGCTGTAGGTACCTTCAAATTCGAAGGGGTTTTGTGTTGCGATGACCATGAAAGGCGTCGGCAATGGGTATGTTGTTCCGTCCACGGATACTTGGCGGTCGCCCATTGCTTCGAGCAGTGCGCTTTGAGTTCTTGGTGGAGCACGATTTATTTCATCCGCGAGAACGAGGTTTGAGAACACGGGACCTTTTTGGAAAAGAAACTCCGATGTATTGGAATTAAAAACGGTGCTGCCAACAATATCACTAGGCAGTAGGTCGGGTGTGAATTGCAGTCTGCAGAAATCTCCAGCGATGCTGCGAGCAATCGCGCGGCCAACAAGAGTTTTGCCGACGCCAGGCACGTCTTCCAGTAACACATGTTCGCCTGTTAACAGCGCCACAATACAATGGCGAACGACATCTCGTTTGCCAAGGACAACTTGGCACATGTTCTCTTCGAGCTTATCTAACAATCCGGTGAGGTCAGTGGTGTCGGTGACATCGTTGGTGGTAGCCATGGGGATCTTTGCAAAACTAGTAGCGGATAAGAAGAAAGATGTCCTATTATCGTATTAGATTTTTCCGTAAATGGAACCACGAATCCGGCGGAGGCGGCGGACTAATCGACATATCGACGGAGGATGACTGTTTTGTCGACATTATGATTTTCGCCAGGCTCAAAGGCGACGGGGATACTGCGATCGATCATATAGAACGCCCGGTGGCGTTTTATTTGACCTCGGTCGATACCAACTTCTGCTCCTAATTGATAACCATCGGGCCGAGTGGCAT
>CAWVZW010000221.1:0-1660 GCA_963934735.1 uncultured Planctomycetaceae bacterium | reverse complement strand
AATTAAACCCCCAATAAATACTACTGAAACTGCCCCTACGCAAATTTCAATTATTTACGGTACCGAATTCGTTGTCCTGGATATTCTTCAGTTATTTCGACATGCGTTGCGCCGGTCACAACAGCAACGCCGTTGACTAACACATGCTCAATTCCATCGCAGGCCTGTATCGGTTCGGAAAACGATGCATTGTCATTGATCGTAACCTCGTCAAACACGACAATATCTGCCGGACGGCCAACCGCTAAAACTCCGCGGTCTTCTAACCCAAAGGTTTCAGCTGACAGCGATGTCATTTTCCGAATTGCTTCTTCGAGCGTGAATATTTTGGAGTCCCGCACCAGAGGACCTAACCAGCGACCGGCGCTACCATACGCTCGCGGGTGCACCTTGCCGTCGATCTGGTAGATCGCATCAGTCCCGATCATACAGCGAGGATGAGCAACAAATGGTTCAACCTCCTTGTCATCCCCCTCGTCCATCACACATAGAACTGCTAATTGTTCATCAAGCAGATAGTCCAGCAACGCGTCTGTCATATCTTTTCCTGATTCATCCACAATCTGCTGCAGCGTCTTGCCCCAATCATCAATGCGTTCCCCGCTCGGTGACCAAGCTACTCTAACGTGATCCAAATCCAATCGATAAGAATCGAAGGCGGATTTAAACACCCGTCTAAACTCGGCTTCGCCAATCACGCCACACGCTGCGAGCGGACCATACTTCCATGCTTCATAAGGCAGCAAATAGTTGAGCATCGTGCTACCTGGCTGATAGGGATATACATCAAACGTGGTCGGGATCCCTTCATCGCAAGCGTCGTCGATTAGTTTGAAGATTTGTTCAGGATCAAAGGAAGCCTGACATTTAAGGTGTGAGATGTGTACGGGAACGCCGGCCTGCCGACCAATTTCAATCGCTTCCTCAATCCCTAGCAGGAGGGTCTTCTTGTACCGCATGTGCGTAACATAGGGCGTCTGAGACTCTGCCATCGGACGACAGGCATCAATAAGTTCATCCGTCGAAGCAAAACATTGCGCGATATAGTCCAAGCCCGTGGATAACGCCACCGCACCTGATTCGAGACACTCGCAGACCAACTTTTGAATCCGAACCATCTGTGAGTCATCGATGGGTGTTGGGTCAAATCCGTTAACGAGAGTTCTTAGATTCGCGTAAGGAATCTGAGTGGCAACATTTTGGACACAATTCCCATCAAGCAGCGTCATATAATCATCGAGTGATTCCCAACCGGTGTAGTCTTGCATCCGTAATCCATTAAGACTTCGCAAGTAAAAAAACCAGTCTCGCCAAGTCGTTTCATCTACAGGCGCATAGGAAATTCCGTCGGACATCAAGACTTCCGTGGTAAACCCTTGCATCGTCTTAAAGCTTTGCTGTTTGTCACGCCACACCCAACCGTCACTATGATTATGGACATCAATAAAACCAGGCGCAACGATCCGCTGCGACGCGTCAATATCTTGCTGAGCAACCGCCTCTCGCAAATCGCCCATTGCTGTAACGCGACCATCCACGACGCCCACATCGACACGCTGTCTAGCGTTTCCAGTACCATCGATCACGTCACCGCCACGAATCACTAAGTCAAATTCCACTGCAAGTATTCCTTTCCTACACTATCAAGTATTAACCGGAT
>CAWVZW010000220.1:0-1821 GCA_963934735.1 uncultured Planctomycetaceae bacterium | reverse complement strand
GTTCGCGACCCAAGCCATAAGATAGCAGGTGCTTGATGAACGCTTTGGCAAACACCTGCTTTTCCGCAAGCACGGCGTCTTTGAAACCAACAACATCTTTAAACTCATGTTTGCCAAACAATTCCCCACTGGCATCGACCTCCAAGCCGGTTCGGTAATTATCTCGCCAACGACCCAGTAAATCAAAATTTTCCAGGGCAAATCCCAAGGGATCAATTTTTTTGTGGCAGCCCACACACTGGGAGTCACTGCTGTGTTGTTTTAGCTTTTGTCTGACCGTCAAACCTTCTTCTTGAAGTGTTTTGTCGTCCGCCTTTAAGTCAGGCACGTTGTCCGGCGGAGGCTCCGGAGGATCGTTGAAGATGACCGAAGCGACCCAAGACCCGCGCGTAATCGGCAATGACCGAAAGGGACCCGAGGTCATCACCATCACGGCCCCTGTGGTGATCACGCCGCCGTATCTTCTGTCCGTCAGCGGCGTTCGCGTGAAATCAATGTGGCGTAAGTTAACGTTGATAGCATAGGTGGCGGCTTTGCCTTGATACCATTCGGTTAACAAGTGACTGCGGTAGGTAAAGTCGGAATCCACCAGTTCTAAAATCGGCCGGTTTTCAACAAAAACGGTTTCGAAATTCAGCAGCGGCTCCAACATCATATGCATACCTCGTTTGTAGGAGATTTTATCGTCGCCACCGAAGTAGTAATCTCGATGGGTCTTAAAATCGGGTGCTGCAGAAACCAAATGGTTGATTTTCAACCATTGAGGTGCAAAACTGTCGCAGAAGTTCTTCACGCGACGATGGTTGAGCATGCGATCCACTTGCTCTTTTAAGACCACATTGTCTTGCAGCCTCCCCGCGCCTGCCAAGGCCAGCAATTCATCATCGGGAATCGAGCTCCAGAGAAAAAAGGATAACCGCGTGGCCAGATCAAAAGAGGCATGATTCGGCACGGTCTTACTTGTCGCGTTGTGAACGAAAATAAATCGTGGAGAAGCCAAAGCCGCCGATACGACGTCTTTCATGCTTTGGGTAAAGTCACCGCCTTTTTCGTACTGCTTGTCAAAATACTCCGTATACAGATTCAAGGTTGCCCGCTCAGCGGGAGACTTGAAGGCTTTGGGAAGAAATGTTGCTATGCGTTCATGCGCAATCTGTTTGATTGGCTGATTGAGTTTTAAACGGACATCCTCATCCCTTTTCCAACTGCCGACCAACGTGTCCTCAGCGACTTTCTGATCGCCGTCTGCAATACTCTTAATGTGAATCTTGCTCAATCCAGACCGGTACAGGCGAACGTCGTTAAGATCTCCATGAAATGGCTCGGCTCCATACGAGCCAATCTTCATCGGCTGTGTACTTTGAGTGTTGAGTTTGCCCTCGATCGCCTTGCTACCTACCTGCTTACCATCTACATAGAGATTCATTTGCTTGCCGTCGAACGTGCCGGCAACGTGATGCCACTTGCCGTCGCCAATCGTCTGTGGTGTCACTGGGGCACCGAATTCTACGTAACGGCCATCGATGCCAGCGCCCATCCACAGTCCCCAGGTATCACCGTCCCTGCCGATTGCCAATAACTGACGGCGCCACGAATCCTCCCGGCGGGCAATGGTTTGCCACCGGTCGGTTATTTTGGATGGGCGGATCCACGCGCTGATCGTTACGCCCGTGCTCCGTGTTGCGACGGATGCATCTGTTGTAATGGAGCCGAATCCGGTCGTTGCTTGCTTCTGGGTTGGATCTTGAAAAAGATTGTTCCAGCTGCGACAGTTCTTGTCGAAATTCTCTGCATTCACCACCGACCGGCTGAGCTTTAAGA
>CAWVZW010000219.1:0-1869 GCA_963934735.1 uncultured Planctomycetaceae bacterium | reverse complement strand
CAATTCCCTGCGCTTCAATTTGTGCGAACGTCTTAAGCTTGTCTGCTTCACGCAACGGAGTTGCTGCCAATGGATGGGCTGCGACTGGAGCTTTGATGGCTTGTTTCAGCAGTGCTAGTCCTTGGATATGGTCAACATCGGCGTGGGTTGCAATTAATGCTTGACATTTCGAAAACGGGAAATCGAGATCGCGTATCATGTCGACCACTTCATCCACGACTTCTTCATACCCAATATCGATCAACACCCATTCGCCTTCGTCATAGATCAGGTAAACATTACAGCCGAAAACCGTACCGGCTTGGTAGTTGAGTTCAATAACGTTTGGAAACAGTGGTTTTCGTTCCAACATAAGAATTCTATTTGGGGGTTAAAAAAGAGGGCTTTCGAGTTAGTTCAATTCTAATTTGCGAGTCAGTATGATTCAAGCCATGAGCACTACCTCAGACGACGTCATTCTGACAAAATGCTTGCTAGTCCTTCGCGGTAACTCGGGCATTTCCAAATAAATTGCAGGTCGCCTACCAGCCGACGGGTGTCGATGCGTTTTGAACCGAGTGCTCGTTTGGCAACGGCCGTGCTGGGGTCACTTGCCGCCCATGTAATATCTGGCGCTTGCAGCAATCTGGCGACTTCATTTAGATAGTCCTGCCGTAGGACAGGTACTCCGTCGGTCACAAGATAGAGGTGATGTTGTAGAGGTGCTTGGCAAAGTAGTTCAATAATTTGGACTGCATCTTCCACGTGCACAAGATTGAGCCAGCCCTGAGACGGTACGGCCAGTGGTTCACCCGCAATGATTTGTTTTAGATATGGCACACGTTGCGGACCATATATTCCACCTAATCTTAAACTTACGGCTGACGTTGCCAGAGAGCTTTTCCTCAGAGCTTGCTCAGCCGCTAACGCTGCCGCTCCAGCAGGTCGCACCGGCTCGGCAAGTGTTTCTTCGTCGACTAGACTGCCGTCGATTGTTCCGTAGACGCCCGTCGAACTGATATGGATAAAACGACTAGGTGTTTGCGGCAATCGTTTGATGACATTTTCCAAGCCTTGGCAGTAGACCTCATGGATGTCGTAATTTCCTGTACGATCAAAACCAACCGCGTATAAAACTTCCGTAGCAGCTGGAAATTGGTCGAGCGTGCTCAATTGAGTCACGTCACCTAAGTGGGCAGTGAATCCTTGTTGTTCATACATAGCCGCCGTTTGTGCGCTGCGGGTGAGTAAATGTACGTCATGCCCGAGTGTCTGCCAGAGTTTGGCGACACGGAATCCGAGGTAACCACAACCGATGATGAGGCGTTTAGTCATTTGAACGAAGGTAGTTTACGAATAGGATAGTGATTGCCTCGAGGGCCTAACATTAGCGGAACCACTAGAATCGTACTCTAATTAAACGTAACAGCCTCTACAAAACGCCCTCAATCAGCAACTTTCACTCGAAAATGTTGATCGCACTGCCTGTATTTTATCCCAACACAAGCAATAATAAACGAGGAGCATTGTTCCATATCATTTAATCCTATCGATAAGCATCAACCTATGATTAATCCTTCCCCTGTTGGCCATAAATACTCGCGTCGCAGTTGCTCGTATTCCCAATCCGTTTGGTCGATGTTTTCGTTTATGATGATCACCCTGCTGTCGTTAACGGCGGTATCGGGCCAAGAAAGCGCTACCAAGCCAAAAGCTGTTGGTTTATCGGTCAACTCGGCCTTGAAACCAATTTTCGCTGGGAAGACTCCAACAAGCGTTGGCCAATTAGAATCGATGCAGTCACATGTAAAATCGCTCACGGAAACTGTCCTCAGGACGACGGTTGGTATTCAAGTTGGTGCTGCACAGGGTAGCGGTGTCTTGATTAGC
>CAWVZW010000218.1:0-1914 GCA_963934735.1 uncultured Planctomycetaceae bacterium | reverse complement strand
CAACTTGAACACTCAATTATTACCAGCACATTTTCGAAATCTTATTCTCCGGGCATTCGTGTGGGCTGGGGGTACATTCCAAACGAACTTGTTGAACCACTGGTAAATCACAAAAGCAACCTCGATTTTGGTTCTCCCTTTTTTACTCAACGCATCATGGCCCACGTGCTAAAACGCGGAGATTGGAATCGACATGTAACTCAATTACGAGAAAGCTATACGGTCAAACAACAGGCCATGCTACAGGCACTCGACAAGCATTTGGGGCCTATTGGGGATTGTCATTGGTACCAGCCTGAAGGCGGCCTGTGCATGTGGCTCACACTTCCAGATGATATCGATACTGGCCCCGACGGCACGTTGTTAGCAACAACTATTGACGCTGGATTACTGTACGTGCCGGGACAATATTGTTTCCCGGTAGAAGGGCAAAAAGTAAATCGAAGTACCATCCGATTGACGTTTGGTGTACAGTCAGCGTCAAGCATAGATCAAGGCATAGCAATATTGGCCAAATCGATTGCTAATATTCGTACGTAATCCCCGTTGCAAATGGGACTGCTATCCACATGAACATTCTCGACCGATATACCACACGGCTCTTCGTAAAGATCTATCTGATCGCGATGATCTGCATGATGGGATTGTGGTTAATCGTCGATCTCGTCAAAAACTTTGATAAGCTTACACCACCGGACTCTCAAACCGCCAGCATGATTAATGTATTAGGGCAGTACTACGGCGCTCGATTATTAGTCCTGTTCAATAACTTAAGCCCCATCATTGTTTTAATCGCGGTCATTAGCACGATCTCCATGATGCGATCTCGAGACGAAATGGTCGCGTTGCAGTCCAATGGAGTCTCTCCGCTAAGAACAACAAAACCACTGATCATTGCCTCGATAGTCATCGCCTTGATCGCCGCCGGAAATCGAGAGTTCGGGATACCTTATTTCCAATCCGACCTGTCGCGCAGTGCGCAAAATTGGCGCGGCACGGAAAAGGAATCGATCGGTGCAACATTTGATCATAAGACGGATATTCTAATTGGCGGACAATATGCCGTGCTCGAAAATAAAACGATCATCAAGCCACGGTTTCAATTGCACCGCCGACTTGGTGAATTCCCACAAATTATTGAATCGAAATCCGCGATGTACCTCGCCGCAACAAACGACCACCCGGAAGGCTACTTGTTAAAGGACGTCATCAAACCTATTGATTTTTCAAATATGCCGTCTGTGCAACTCGCTGGGGTTGATGTCATTATCACACCCTCAGACGACAAGCAACAAAGCTGGCTCGCCAAAACCGACTTGTTCGTCGTCAGCAGTCTACCGTTTGAATTTCTTGTCATGGAAAACACACAGTTTCAATACAGTTCGATAAACCAACTTAGAAATCTTTTGAAAAATGAGAGCCTCGACTATGGGGCAAATCTGCGAGTGCAACTACATGCGCGATTCGTCGAACCGATTCTCGACGTGACGCTGCTGCTTTTAGGATTGCCCTTAATCCTTTCACGTAAACCCAAGAAGCTTGTGATGTCCGTTGCACTGGGATCATTAATCGTGGCCCTTTTTTTCGGTGTGATCGTCACCTGTCATGCACTCGGCGCAAATAGCTCTGTAATCAGCCCTTCGCTGGCCGCTTGGTTACCGCTGATTATCCTCACACCCGTCGCCTATTTTAACGGTCCAGCAATCTGGTAGTCCGCGGGTGGAATTCAAGATATATCGACGCGGCTAAGAATCGTGTTGAGTAGCTTGGCATTAGTTGCCAGTTAGTACGCCGCCTAGCTTTACGCTTTAGTTTGTACCACCGGAAAATCCGCTGCCTTCAGAATTCTCGGGTCTCGATTGTCCTTGCGGCTGTCCGAGGACCTTGGCTGTTTCGACATCGAGGTAAACATCC
>CAWVZW010000217.1:0-1990 GCA_963934735.1 uncultured Planctomycetaceae bacterium | reverse complement strand
ATCCCCTTCGACCCGAACAATATCCCCAAAAAATATGATAGTGATGTATTTGAGTGGTACATCCTTAAGGTTCAAGTGAATCGCGAAAAGGGGATTTGCGAAACACTGCAACGACAGATCAAGCGTCAAGGGCTCGAGGGGTACTTTTCCGAAGTCGTCGTGCCTACCGAAGATGTGGCTGAATTTAACCGCAACGGAAAACGCCGAGTTGTAAAACGAAAGCTATTCCCTGGTTATATTATGGTCAAAATGAAACTAGTTGATGAGGCCTGGTTCTTGGTTCGCGAAACACAAGGTATCGGTGATTTCACCGGCACTCTAGGAAAACCAAGTCCAATGCCTGCTGATGAAGTTGCTCGAATTCTGCAAACCACTAATGAGGAAGACGAAGATGGCGAAGATGGCCAAATCAAGACTGCTATTCCGTTCAATCCCGGCGATCGTGTGCGTGTGAAGGACGGTAACTTCCAGAACTTTGAAGGTGAAGTCGAAGGCATTGATGAAGCCAATGGACGTGTCACTCTAATTATCAATATTTTTGGTCGAAGTACACCTGTTGAATTAGAACACTGGCAAATTGAAAACATTTAATAACAAACCCTAGCGAATAGATCGTCGGGGCCCTAATAAATCATAATTTTAGAACTAACGGTATCGATCAATGGCAAAACAAATAACTGGACAAACAAAATTTCAAGTTCCTGGTGGCCAGGCAACACCTGCTCCACCTGTCGGTACATCGCTGGGTAAATTCGGCGTGAACTTGGGAGATTTTGTTACCCAATTCAATGAACGCACGCGTGAATACAACGGCACACCTATTCCAGTGATCGTGACCGTTTATAATGACCGCTCGTTTGACTTTGTAACCAAAAGCCCACCAGCAGCTTCCCTGCTTAAAGAAGCAGCTGGAATTGCTAAAGGTTCTGGTGTACCAAATAAAGAAAAAGTTGGCACCGTAACAATTGCTCAAATCGACGAAATTGTACAAAAGAAAATTGCTGATCTAAATGCACGCGACCCAGAACACGCGCGGCGAATGATCATGGGCACCGCCCGTAGTATGGGGTTAGACGTAGTCGGCTAACACCGCATTACCCCTTTTCAATAAATAACTTAAACCAATCACTTAACTTGACAGTAAACAAATGGCTAAGAAATCCAAACGATACCTTGCTCTTCTCGAAAAAGCAGAAGCATCTGGCGAACTAAAACTTGACGATGCGGTCAAGGTGCTCAAGGAATTCGATAATACCGGTTTCGATCAAACAATCGAGATCCATATGCACCTCGGCGTCGATTCTACGCAAGCAGATCAAATCATTCGCGGTGCCATTGGATTGCCACATGGTATCGGTCGAGAACTACGTGTGGTCGTGTTTGCCAAAGGTGATCTAGCAGCGGCAGCCGAAGATGCTGGGGCAATGGAAGTTGGTGCTGAAGATCTTGCCAAAAAAATCAATGATGGTTGGACAGACTTCGACGTCTGCGTGGCCTCGCCTGACATGATGGGGCTCGTTGGTCCACTTGGTAAAGTGCTCGGCCCCCGCGGGTTGATGCCGTCGCCACGAGCAGGCACAGTTACGCCTGACGTCGGCCGAGTTGTCGCTGAATACAAAGCTGGTAAGGTTGAGTTCCGTAATGATGACGGCGGAAATTTACATGCCGTTGTTGGTCGTTTGAGTTTTGAACCCAATCAAATCGTCGAAAACCTCCGTGACTTTATTGCTCACATTGAATCACTCAAACCGATTTCCATCAAAGGCACCTATATTCATGGTATCTCAATCTGTGCTGCGATGAGCCCTGGATTAAGAATCGCACTGTAACAATTAAAGTCGTGGATCGCACCAAATCACCAAACATACCCAATTACTTAAAACACCAACTACTATCACAAAACAAAAGTCCTAGTAGTTAACAACAAACCTCGCAGTAAAGCTAAAGACAATGAGTAAATTTGTTAAAGAATTAATCACCCAACAACTCA
>CAWVZW010000216.1:0-2033 GCA_963934735.1 uncultured Planctomycetaceae bacterium | reverse complement strand
AGACGATATGCTTGACGGATCTCATGGCCACAGCGCTAGACGTACTGGGGGAATCGTTACCCACCGGTGCCGGTCAGGATAGTTACAGTTTTCTTGCTGCACTAACTCAAACCAAGCGGCCAACGGAGCGGATGGTTACGATACATCACTCAGTCAACGGTACTTTCGCAATTCGTAAGGGCGACTGGAAATTGATACCAGGCAATCTTGGTTCGGGCGGCTTTAGTGCCCCGAGGGTTGTGAAGCCAAAAGAAGGCGATCCTGGCGGGCAGTTGTACAACTTACGTACGGACCCGAGCGAGACGAAAAACGTGTGGCAGGACAATCCAAAAATTGTTGAAGAGCTACAAACTGATTTGCAACGCATGCGGCAGGGGAGTTAAATGATGACCATTAAATATTTTTGGATAATTCAACTGTTAGTAGCGGCAGTTTTGGGGAACTCGCTCGAGAGTGTTGTCAGTTCAGCCGAAACACGCATCCAGTCAAGCAAGCCAAACGTTTTGTTTTTAATTTGCGACGATTTGAATTGTGATATGAGCACGTATGGTCATCCCACAGTGCAGACTCCGAACATGGATCGATTGGCTGCCCGTGGCGTTCGATTTGAGAGTGCTCACTGCCAGTTTCCGTTGTGTGGGCCTTCGCGTATTTCGTTTATGACTGGGATGTATCCGGACCAAACGTTGGTGCATAGGAATTCAGTTTACGTTCGAGAACACACGCCGAATGTACTAACGATTCCACAAGTGTTTCGCTCCGCGGGCTACTTTGCAACTCGTGTTGGGAAGATATATCACTACAATGTGCCGCGGCATGTTGGGACGAGTGGTCATGATGATCCCTATTCGTGGAATCAAGTGTTTAATCCACGCGGGCGTGACAAAGACGAAGAGCACTTGATTTTTTCGTTACGTAAAAATACGTTTGGTGGCACGTTGAGTTGGCTGGCAGCGGACGGAACCGATGCTGAGCAAACAGATGGGATCGCAGCAGCGATAGCGGTTGAACGGTTAAGAAAACATGCTACCGAGAAGACTCCGTTCTTTATGGCTGTCGGACTGTACCGTCCTCACACCCCCTATGTGGCTCCAAAAAAGTACTTTGAAATGTATCCGGCCAAGAAAATCAAGGTTCCTCAAGTACCCGAAGGTTATTACGAAACACTTCCCAAACCGGCAGTAGATTCGATTACTCGGAAGAAGGATCAAATCAATTTGTCCAATGATCTTGCACAACAAGCCATTCAAGCTTACTACGCATCGATTACTTTTGCGGACGCCCAGCTTGGAATTATTCTGCAGGCTCTGGAGGAAACTGGTTTGACCGAAAATACGATCGTTGTGTTTACCTCTGACCATGGGTATCACATGGGCGAGCATCGTCACTATCAGAAAACGACACTCTTCGAAAATGCGACGCGAATCCCTTTGGTAATCGCTGGACCAGGAGTCTCTGAAACCGGCAAAGTGGCAAAGGGACCTGTGGAAATGGTTGACATCTATCCAACTTTAACAGCCTTAGCGGGACTCGATACGCCGGCTGCTGTGTCTGGCAAAAGTCTAGTGCCGATGCTGGCAGATGTATCTCACAGCGTCCGCCAGGCAGCGCTTACTCAATTCAGCTCGGGGTATAGCATTCGAACCGAACGATATCGTTATACGCATTGGGGACCGGATGGAAGTTTAGGAGCGGAGTTATACGACCATCAAAATGATAATGCCGAAATGGTCAACTTAGCAAATCGTCCCGAATCCTCGGCGGTGGTCAAAGAACTTTCGGCGTTGTTGAAATCTCGTATTGCCCAAGCGAATGTTCCGCCCAAAGGTGTACGTCAGATTCGTTTTGACGATAGACGCGCTGTTCCGCAGCCCAACCCATAACCACCAAAGCTTAACGTAAGACAAGTTTAGAATTTTTGTGAATGAACAACAGGAGTAAATACTAATGGCACATGTCGATCAATCACGTCGTCGAATACTGAAACAGACTGCATCAATCGGGTTGTTTACGATTTTGCCTTCCGGACTACT
>CAWVZW010000215.1:0-2035 GCA_963934735.1 uncultured Planctomycetaceae bacterium | reverse complement strand
AGCAAAAGAAGAAGCAAAAGAAGAAGGCTGTCAGGATGAACCGGTCCCGACAACAGATGCTCCTGCGGCCGCCACAGTCGACACCCCTACACAAGAAGGCGAGCCTGCCGAAAAACCTGCAGCACCAACGGCACCGGAAAATGAAGACGAAGGCAAACCTGAGTTAGCACCGGTGCAATTGACACCGGAACAACTAAAAGAACTCCGCGATCAAATTACCAAAGAGAACGCTCGTAGAACACAAGAATACCAAGATAAACTGGAGGTAGCTCGCAATCGAGTTCGTGAACTCAACGAGCGATTTGAGAAATGGTACTACTTGATCGACGAAAAAGTCTACAATCAAATCCATCTGTCAAATACCGATTTAATCTCAGCTAAGAAATCAACGCTCGAAGACATCAAAGGACTCGACGAAGGTGGTTTAAACATACCTGGCCTGCCGGGACTTCCAGGTATCCCTGGATTGCCCAGCCCAACCACTCCTCAGCCTTAGTCAATCGCTGTTTGCAATCTGCCTAATGTTCGTTGTTTGACATAATAAAAACTGGTCGTGTTAAATGTCTCAAGCCACTTGCAACTTACAATCGGCAACTCGCTCAGAAATCGAACAGCATCAGCTACAGCGACTGAACCATCTGTTGGCTGAAATCTTACCGGCAAATAATTTCTACCATGAGAAATTTGGGGCACACGATTTACAACTCAACGATTTATCCGAACTTGCCGCTTTACCCTTTACGACGAAGCATGAGTTAATCTCCGATAATTCAGAGAGCAACTCCGTGGTCAACCTTTCCTACGCCACTGATCAATATGTTCGATTCCATCGCACTTCGGGCACAACGGGGTCGCCGCTGGTCATCTTAGACACGGCCATGGACTGGCAATGGTGGATCGACACATGGCAATACGTGCTCGATGCCGCCGGTATTACAGAACAAGATCGAGCATTTTTAGCATTTTCATTCGGCCCTTTCATTGGATTTTGGTCTGCTCATGATGCGATCGTCGCGCGGGGCGCTATGTCCATTCCGGGAGGTGGTCTGCGGTCCTTAGCAAGATTGGAATTAATCGAATCCAGTGGTGCCACGCTCCTTTTCTCGACCCCCACTTACGCGTTGCATCTGGCTGAAGTTGCTAAAAATCACGGCATAAATTTACGTGACAATAGCGTTTCGAAAATTATTGTTGCGGGTGAGCCTGGTGGTTCTGCTGAGACAATCCGAGCACGAATAGAAGAAGCTTGGGGCGCAACCCTGTTTGACCATGCAGGCGCATCTGAGATCGGACCTTGGGGTTTTGCTAGCGTAGATAGAACGGGCATTCATGTATGTGAAGCAGAGTTCATCGCTGAATTCATAAACGCCGAAACAAACTTACCAGCAAAGACCGGAGAATTAAGTGAACTGGTCCTAACTACACTTGGTAGATCTGGATGCCCTGTTATTCGATATCGAACTGGTGACCGTGTCATTCACGAATTCCAAGAATCCAATAGCTTTGTGCATTTAGCCGGAGGAGTGCTAGGACGGGCCGATGATATGTTAGTCATCCGCGGCGTCAATATATTCCCCGCTGCCCTTGATGAAATCATGCGTAGTTTTGATGACGTCATCGAATACCGCATTACAGCGACCCGTAGCGGCGAACTCGATCAACTCGCAATCGAAGTTGAAGATACGACAAATGGCGCTCAACGGATTGCTGATAAGATGGAAACTTCTTTAGGCCTACATGTGCCGGTTACCTGTGTCGCCGCAAACTCGCTGCCGCGATCCGAAGGAAAATCCAAACGGTTCATCGATCTCCGTGAATCCACGACTTAGTACATTTTTGTTTTCTGGGATCAATCAAACCTTCAGGCAACTTTTCCAATCATCATGACAACACCCAAACCCAGTTTGTCGACGGCTCTCATTGAGCATTGCCGCTCGCAATTTCCAGCACTATCTCGACAACATGGCGGCCAAAAGGCCGTCTACCTCGACGGCCCAGCGGGAACTCAAGTTCCGCAATCGGTCATCGACGCAAT
>CAWVZW010000214.1:0-2038 GCA_963934735.1 uncultured Planctomycetaceae bacterium | reverse complement strand
AAGTATTCGATTTGTCCATTGCGATACCATTCAGCGGGAACTTGCATATGATACTCACGAACATCAAATTCCCGAGGCGGCAGAATTGCTCCGGCCACGATCAAACCAAACGGAAGAAGGATTAACCATGCTTGTCGCGGTAGCTTAAGACGAGCAACGAATTGCTGTGCCGCCCCCTGCACAGACATCTGTGTTCGACAGTGGTATACCTCATAAACCAACGCCAGCACGACGGGCACGATATACAGTGTTTTAACTCGCAGGCCTCCCGCCAAGCCGATCAACAGCACATATAACGACACGGCAGACATGCCCAACGCAAAAGAATAAACGGACGATTCGAGAGTGTTCATTGGCACAATCCTCAGCAGTCGCAATAGACTGTGGCCGATCAGCAAGACGGCTCCGAGTAATAACAATACTCCACCTAAGATCGGAATGCGGTCTAAGATGCCAATCCGACTGCTATCAGATTCAAACCACTCGGCCATTAGTTCTGGCACAAGCAACCGTAGCCACGGAACGTGATGTGCCGCCACAGGTTGCCCACCCTCGGCTGCTGGACTATTGACCGCCGCCTCTGATGATGAACTGGTCGTGTCAAATTCGGCAAGTGAAAACAATAGAAAATATGCGAGCACAGCGCAAATCCGTACCCAAACTGGGATTCGGTGTATCAGGTCCGTCTTTTCCGATTCGGTGCTCATATCACTTTTGAATAATCAATGTTGATGCATTTTTACGAATGCTAGCGGTGTCGGGGAACTGTGATTTGTCGTGATGTTATGTTATGGCTTTACTATAACCGTCATAACCCTAAAAACGAGTGCTCAATCTATTTTAAGTATCGGTTCAAATGGAGGTTTTATTCGTTTTTTGGTGCTTAGCAGTGCACAAGGTCTATAGTTCTTTGTCGAATGATAAAGTTTTTCGATTAGGTAAGCTTCACGGGTTAAGCGACAGCTATCTATTAGCAGACCATCACAAATACCTAAAATACATTCTCAACTTACATAGTAGACCAAGATAATGAGCCAAGCTAAACTCGCTGGAATTTTCACTCCCAATATCGTATGCCTTGATGCCCAAGGTAATATCAACGAGCGCGAAACACGGCGTTACGTCGATTGGTTGATCGACAATGGTGTGCAGGGACTTTATCCAAACGGTTCGACAGGGGAATTCACACGTTTTACTGCCGCTGAACGGGAACGGACGATCGAGATTATCGCCGACCAAGTAAACGGACGCGTACCAATATTAGCGGGCGCAGCTGAAGCAAATACACGCGAGACGATTCGAGCGTGCGAGCGTTATTATGAATTAGGAGCGACGGCGGTTGCCATCGTGGCACCATTTTATTATCAGATTGGATCTGAAGCGGTGTATACCTACTTCAAAGAGATCGCTGACAATTCTCCAATCGATGTGACGTTATACAACATCCCCTTATTTGCTTCACCGATCGACGTCGCTACAGTGGCGCGGTTAGCAGATGATTGTGAACGCGTCATCGGCATCAAAGATTCATCGGGTGACCTCCCACAAATGATGCGCATGATATCCCGCATTCGTCCGAATCGTCCCGAATTTTCCTTTCTGACTGGCTGGGATCCAATTTTAGTGCCCATGATGTGGGCGGGCGCCGATGGTGGAACCAATGCATCGAGTGGAGTTGTACCTGAGTTGACGAGCAAGATTTATCAACTTTCATCGTCAGGCGAGTGGGATTTAGCTCGTGATCTTCAGTTTCGTTTACTGCGGTTGTTTGATGCGATGATTCTCAACAGCGAGTTCCCGGAGGGATTCCGCGAAGCGGTCAAGCTACGGGGTTTTGACACGGGTACCGGGCGTCAACCTCAAGGTCCTGTATTGACTGCCAAGTTGCAGCAACTCAACCGCGATTTGTCGACGCTGCTACACGAGGAAGGATTCACACAAGCTGTCAACGAAGGTTCGCCAACCAGCAGTGCTGCTCCGATTGCCAATGACAACATCGACACGATTGTCCAAGGGGTTCTAGCCGAGCTATCTCGCC
>CAWVZW010000213.1:0-2199 GCA_963934735.1 uncultured Planctomycetaceae bacterium | reverse complement strand
CAAAAACGAAACAACCCAAAAGGCAAACGACTTACGCTTGTCGCAAAAACCAATGTCTTAACCTACGGCCATGACCTCATCTGGCGTACCTTCCAAGACGTTGCCACGGACTATCCGGATGTCGAACAAGACTACAACCATGTCGACGCTTGCTGTATGTGGATGGTCAAGAACCCAGAATTTTATGATGTCATCGTCACCACCAATATGTTCGGCGATATCATCACTGACTTGGGGGCCATGATCCAAGGCGGCATGGGCGTCGCTGCTGGCGGTAACATCAATCCAGATCCAGGCGGGACGAGCATGTTCGAATGTATGGGTGGCAGCGCTCCAAAATACACAGGTCAAAACGTCATCAATCCGATAGCCGCAATAGCTGCGCTGGCCATGCTGCTTGATGAAAGAGGGCTCACTGAATCTGCCACTCGCATAACAGATGCTATTAAAACGGTGACCGGCACCAAAATGGAATCACAAGCCGCCGGCCGCATGGGTTATTCCACGAGCGAAGTTGGTGATCTCGTCTGTGAAAACCTCTAAGCTGTGCGCCGCCATCAACTGTTCAGAAACGGCGACCAGGTATCGAACTTGTCGCTCGTTTGAGTAATCGACAGAGCGGCAAATCCTTCCGGTTTGTGTGGTTTATTGAGTAGTTTCATGTGGGCTTGCTTAGGGGTACGTCCACCTTTGCTCGTGTTGCAACGGACGCAGCTACAGACAATATTCTCCCAACTCGTCCCACCACCTTGACTGCGAGGAATCACGTGATCGAGGCTCATCTTACTCAACGGAATATGCTTGCCACAGTATTGGCACTGTTGGTTGTCACGAGCATACAAGTTGCTACGATTAAAACGTAACGTCGACTTAGGTATCTGATTAAACTCAGTAAGTCGCACAATACGAGGTACTTCAATGAGCTGTCGCGGCGAACGAATCCAATCCGTACGAGCAACATCTTCGAGCCCCTGTTCTTGCTCGTCTTCATGCCGTAGTTGACTAAGTGCTTGCCAGTTAGAAAAACTATAGTTGTAGAATGACCCATCTTCGGTATCGATCACTTCTGCCACATCACGATAAAGTAGGATAAATGATTGACGTGCAGTGATCACTTGCATCGCCATATAAAAACGATTCAACAAGAGAACCTGCGCGTTGAGACCTTGCCTGTCAGACGCAATCATGCGCCATCTTCCTTTCCGCTGTGATTAAAACCGAGGTGGTCGGAATACTAATCTTTCGCAAGTAAGTAGTTTATTCTACCGACTCGTTATAGCCGAGGCAAACAAATCTTGGCACAATTCACAACCACGCTCGCAACCATCGCAAAAAACTATACCCAATGTTGTTGCAATTTATAGGGCCATCGCATTACGATAGAAGAGTAATGAGAAACAGAGGCGACACGGATGCTCGCTACCACCCCTTATCAAATATCTGTTTCTTCATAGATTCTCTTTCGAGGACAACAAACGGATGATTCATTACTCGTGCGATCGCTGCAAACGACCAATCAACCCTAAAACCGACCTGCGTTATGTGGTCCGATTAGAAACACAGGCCATGATGGACTTGCCTGATTTTCACGATTCTGAAGATGAGCGCGATCACCTTTTGGAGATCGAAGAGCTGCTCGATGAACTAGGCGAGATTGAAGCCAGCAACGGTAGCGACGACTATAAAAAACTTCGCTATGACCTCTGCTCAAACTGCCACGAAGAATTCATCAAGAACCCCATCAGCGGTGATCGATCTAACCGCGTCGGATTCAGCCAAAACTGAAACCGAGCGATGCTCTCACCGTTTTTTGGTCGGGCAAGCTCACCCGCGGAATCTCAGCGGTGCGTCAATAAAAAAGCCCTTAGCATTTCCCGCTAAAGAATGCTAAGAGCTCTAGATTCGATTATGGTTTTAGCAACGAATGCTAAACCAATGGCTCTTTTTGCTCAGTGATAACTGGGGTCGTCAACGATAACTCAGCATTAAGTTCAACGAAGCCTTCTTGCCCTTCTGGAATATTTTCATCTAGGAAAATAGCTTCCACTGGGCATTCCGGAACACACGCTTCACAGTCGATGCATTCTTCTGGGTGGATATAAAGCATTTGATCGCCTTCGTAAAAGCATTCTACGGGGCAAACAACAACACAATCTGTGTACTTACAGCCAAAACAGGGTTGGCAAACAACATGCGTCA
>CAWVZW010000212.1:0-2258 GCA_963934735.1 uncultured Planctomycetaceae bacterium | reverse complement strand
AGTCCACCGGACCAAGGACGTAAGATTCGACGAGCGACCAAGCCCAAAAGAATAGAGCAATGGTCAAAAGTGGTGGTAGCACAACACCTAATCCACGCAATATCGCTTGTCGAAATGGACGCTGAGGTTCCACGAACTTGTCACTTTCTAGAAGATACTGATTATCGCAATTAGATGATGTGAATAAATGTAATCCGCTTTGGGCTTCATGTCCATTGTCTCTTAGCCCACGAAGTTTTCAAGTATACATAGAATTCCGTAGACATGAGAAATTGCCGTGATTAGATTGTAAAACCCCATTCAATTTTCAATCGCAGCTAAGTTCCAGAACCACCACGAGCAATAGCTGCCACGCTGACCGATTCAATTCCATTACGCAGTAATAAACGCGATAGTTCGTTTAAAGTCGCGCCGCTCGTCATGACATCATCAACAAGCAATACTCGCTTCCCAATGAACCGTCGAGCCTCGCCAACATTCACCGCATAACTAGATTTTACGTTTTTCTGACGCTGCCCCCACGATAACATACCTTGTTTCTTTGGCAAACGTGTGCATTTCAGTAGTTTGAAATTAACTGGCCGAGCAACAACGCGAGCAACGCCAGTGGCGATGATGTCTGGTCCATTTATTCTCCTTTTAAACCGCCGACGCCAATGCATCGGAACCGAACAAACAACATCCGGAATCCGCTGAATCCTAGGTTCCTCGACTAAATCGGACTCTATAGGAATTGTCCGCGGACCACCGGCACTTGTTTGCAATATACGTTCACCAAGCAAGCCGCCCAATGAAAAACAAAGTGTTGACCCCGTAGTTTGTTTCGACTCCAAAACCAATTGTTGTAGCATATCTCGATATTCACCGAGCACCGTTGTTTGAACGAACTTGAACTTCATCGTGGCGCAAAACGAACAACGCAAAACTATTCGCGATGCGGCGTAAGGTGGACTTTGCTCACTTGCAGATTGAATATCTCGCATGATCGGACGGGGTAGGGCACAGCGATTGCAAATAGAAACTGCTTCCCGATTCCAAGACGCTTGGCAACTCGGACAAATAAGCGACCGAGGGATTTTTAATCGCGTGGGAGTAGCAACACCTACAAGTGCCTGCTGACAACCTAAACAAACCGGTGGGCTTAACATATCCATCGCTCGCTGAGCAACCACGCCTAACGACAATAGCAAGCGGCCACCAGAGTTTTTAGGCAAGATGCGTAAAAAAGTGCGGCCATGAATCCTCATTTATATGCTCTCGTTGTAATAAATCTCACATTTGGGCTAAGACAATCCTAACCGAACGAGTATATTCTGAGGCATCCTCGTGCAGCGTCGTGTGTCATCGGTGCGTCAAGATTACCTAGGCCGTTGAAACACTCGCGGAATTGAAGATCTAAAATATAGTTGACTTGCAACAACGAAAGACAGACAACGTGTCGGACAACGTCAAATCCAACGATGCTCAATCACCTCAGACCAGATTACTAAGCAATCGAGCAACTTGGGCGATTGGACAACCAATCAATGAACTAATGGGTATGGCGCTAGCTAAACCTAATATCATTTCGCTAGCCGCGGGCTTCGTCGACAATGACACGTTGCCAGTTGAAATGACGCGTAATGCCGTTGCGGATATGCTCGCTGAAAGTCCGGCACCTCTACAGTATGGAACAAACCATGGAGACCCAGAACTGCGAGAAATGCTGCTCAGTGAGTCTATCGCTCAGGACAACGCAGCCGCACAAACGCAACAAGCTTGCCAAACACAATTGGAGCAAGTACTCATTACCCCAGGCAGTAACCAACTGCTGTACATGGTTGCCGACACATTGTTAGATCTCGGTGACATCGTAATCTGTGCCGCTCCCTCGTATTTTGTGTTTATGGGTGCCGTTAAAAATGTGGGAGGCCGAACGTTGGGGGTCGAAATAGACGAACAAGGAATGCTGCCCGACGCCTTGGAAGCAGCGCTGCAACAACTCGAAGATCAAGGTGAATTGCACCAAGTAAAAGCCATTTATACGGTTCCCTATTATGACAACCCAACAGGCACATCGCTTTCCAATGAGCGACGTCAGCGAATACTGGAAATTGCCCGCAAGTGGTCCAAGCATCACAAAATCTATATCATCTCAGACGAAGCCTATCGTTTGTTACGATATCAAGGTGAGGATATTCCCAGCATTCACCATTGGGATCCTCAACTTGAACACTCAATTATTACCAGCACATTTTCGAAATCTTATTCTCCGGGCA
>CAWVZW010000211.1:0-2297 GCA_963934735.1 uncultured Planctomycetaceae bacterium | reverse complement strand
CACCAATGCCGGGTCAAGCAGATCCTGCGAGCGGTGAGTTAGCGGACACGCCGATGCCGGCAGCGTCTGTTGCGGTAGGCGGCGAAGAAAGCAAAGGAAAAGTTGGTGCGTCAGAGAACGAAGGGCCCGAGGAGGGTCCAGTTGAGGTCGTTGAAGCCAAAACCGACGGGGATTCTCGAGTTCCCGGTGGCCGAGGTAAAGATGCGGACGTGCCAGTGCTTGGGACTCAACAAAGTCCCTGGCTAACCACGTTGCCCAAATCGGTTCAACAAGCCATTAAATCAGGTAATAAACGCACCTTGCCACGGGGCTACGAAGATCGATTGAAAAGATATTTTAATAGTATTAAATAACTAGTTACAGCGGGTTTAACCTACGACGCCATTTATCAGGAAACTACAACATGACGGAAGAAAACCAAACCGACAATCAAGACGATGTAGCAGCGGTTACTAATTGGGCTGGCAAATGTAACGAACTACGCGAAGAGTTGTGCAAGGTCATTGTTGGCCAAGACGAGGTTATTGAGCAAATACTCATTGCTGTGCTCGCCCGTGGTCATGCTCTATTGGAAGGCGTACCTGGTTTGGCAAAAACACTGATGGTGTCGTCGATTGCCGAAGCGCTAACTCTCTCCTTTCATCGCATCCAGTTCACACCAGACCTGATGCCCTCTGACATTACCGGCACGGACGTGCTGCAAGAGGATCCGGTGACTCGGGAACGTAATTATGAATTCGTACGGGGTCCGATATTTGCGAATATGGTCCTCGCGGATGAAATCAATCGAACACCTCCCAAGACGCAAGCGGCCATGCTTGAGGCGATGCAGGAGCGAGTTGTTTCTGCTGGTGGGAAAACACACATATTACCGGCTCCGTTTTTCGTGCTCGCCACGCAAAACCCGCTGGAACAAGAAGGAACTTATCCGCTGCCGGAAGCGCAATTGGATAGGTTTTTGCTTTATATCAAGGTTGGCTATCCGTCATCTGAGGAAGAGTGGGAAATTGCCCGCAAGGTTTCCGCGGGTGAAATGGGCGATATTCAAGCGATTATGTCGGCTGAAGATATTCTAGAAGCTCAATCATTGACAGAGCGGATGCCCGTATGCGATCAGGTACTGGGATTCGCACATGCTTTCGTGCGTGCAACTCGGCCAGGGCAGCCTGAAGCCCCAGATATGATTAATAAGTGGGTTGAATGGGGAGCTGGACCACGAGGTGTCCTGTCGCTTATATCCTGTGCCAAGGCTCGAGCACTGCTGCACGGTCGCTATCACGCCAGTACGGATGACGTGGTCGCTGTGATTAAGCCGGCCTTACGTCACCGAATTGCGACCAATTATGCGGGCATGGCTGCCGGCCTCGACAGTGAAAAAATAATTGAGATGTTAAGTGAAGAGATTCCAGCTGACCAGTCATTTCAGGAAACTGCCGTCGGCGTATGAACAGAATTCGCGATCAACGAAGCTAACTTATGACTCAGGCAATCCTCAGTAAATATATACGGCCTCAAGTGCTAAAACAGTTAAGCCGGTTTAAATTAGATCCTCGGCAACTAGTAGAAGGTACGCTTGCTGGTGCGCACAAAAGTCCCTTTCATGGGTTTGCTGTTGAATTCGCGAGTCACCGAGAATACGTACCCGGTGATGACTTGCGCCATCTGGACTGGAAGGTGTATTTTCGACACGAAAAGCACGTGATCAAACAGTATGAGATGGAAACGAATCTTAACTGTCACCTGCTGTTGGATATTTCAGCGTCGATGCGCTATGGAGATGATGATCAGCAAAAACTGCTCTATGCCTCGCGTCTTGCCACGACGCTCGCTTATCTCATTGTGGAACAATCCGACCGTGTTTCACTAACGACCTTTGACAGCAAGATTCGCGGTTCACTGCCCCTATCCAATAATTTGCGGCAAATTCTCAAGATGACGGAGTCGCTTGATTCGGTGAATGCTACGGATAAGACGAATGTGACCGACGTGTTAAATGAATTCGCCGCGGGCATCGCGCGCCGTAGCATTGTCATTGTCGTTAGCGACTTTTTGGTTGATCTAGATGGACTGGATGAAACGCTGCAACGACTCCGCTATGATAAACACGAGGTCGTGTTGATGCAGGTGATGCACCACGACGAGATCCATTTTCCGCTGGAAGGTATGATCCGGTTTATCGGACTTGAAGACCCAGATCAATTTTTAACAAGGCCGCAAGATATTCGGGATGGATATCTTGATGCACTGCAAAAATTCAACAGCGAGTTTACAGAAATTTGCGAAGCGAATCGTTGTGA
>CAWVZW010000210.1:0-2321 GCA_963934735.1 uncultured Planctomycetaceae bacterium | reverse complement strand
GCATAATGGTTCTTATATTATTAGGGCATCACAGAAAATAACTATCTTAAGCATCACAACCCCAAAGGCATCCACTGTGCTCATCCGACATCGATTCTCACTCATTGCTCGGTCCCTGTTTTGGGCATTATTTGTAATTGATATTTCGTCGCTATATGCTCAACCCAGTCGTACAAGTGGTCGTACAGGTGGTGCCCAGTTCAGCCAAGTCACACGGTTGTTGAATGCGACACTACCAACAGTCAACGTGTTTGATGCACAGGGCAATCCATTATCAACCGCTTCGTTACGAGGTAGCTATACGGTTTTGGTTTTTGGATGCTTGACGTGACCGCCGTTTCTACGAAATGTTCCCAGTTTGGAAACAGTCGCGGTAGATTACGCTCCTCGCGGAGTCAAGTTTTACTATATCTACAAAGCCTTAGCTCACCCAGAAAACAACGGTTACATTCAGCCCTTTACCCTCGAAGAGCGTTTATTGCATGTCCAAGAAGCTAAACGTACGTTAGGGTCTGGTATCGAATGGATTTGTGACAATATGGACAACGGTCTCAAAGCTGCGCTTGGCGGTGCGCCTAACAGTGAATTCATTATTGACCCCGCCGGTAAAATTATTCAAGCACGAGGTTGGAGTAACGCGACAAGCCTGCGAACGGATCTTGAAAGTTTGGTCGGCAAAGTCTCGCCGGTAACCTCCGTCGCTGATCTTAAAATGAAACCAGTCGCGGCAAAACGTCCTACGGCAACTGGGGTCGTGTCTCGAATACAAATAAATTCCGTAATGAAGGCAGTGCAAGTCACACCACTAGAAAGTGATGAACCGTATTATGTAAAATTGCGAGCAGAAGTTGACGAGTCCTTTATGAGTGAAGGATTGGGAATGGCTTATTTAGGTTTTCATCTCGACCCGCTTTTGCACGTGCATTGGAATAATCTAGCTGCTCCGATCCAATATCGTGTGCGCTGCCCAGTTGGAATTACGATGGGGCCAGGAGTAGGGCGAGGTCCTGAAATAAAAGTAGAAGCGGACGGTGATCCGCGGGAATTCCTAGTTGGCCTAGAGTGGGATGCCTCAGTTCTACCGGCCAATCGCTTGGCAGATTCACCGATCATCATCGAAGTTGACTACTTCGCTTGCCACGACGATTTGGGGTGGTGTAAACCAATCCGTCAGCAATACGAAGTGCGGTTATTGGTTGACCGAAATGCCGGTAGTGTACGCGGTCGCGGCGGTTTTGGTGGCGGTCGAAGACGTTAACAAATAGCCCCGAGAAGCCGAGGCGGAGCAGATCTAGTTTTCGGTCTAGCCCTGCAGTTGCCACTTTTCCCATTCTAGCCAGAGTAGAACAGTCGATGCGGTGACTGCCATGAAAGACAACACTAGCATCATCGTATAAACATTCAATCGTATTTTGTTATTAGCCATAATTGATTTTCTAATATGCTCGGTCTGGTTGTTCGTCAGAACTTAGTTTAAGTTCGTGACAACATTGTCGTCTTTGCGAATCTGACCTTTAAGGAACTTTGGAATGATCTCGCAGACCGCAGAACTTGGTTGCGTTTCGCGAATTTTAACTCGACCTAAGTAAACGGCCCCTCGATAAACATCTAGGTGATGTCCAATGCGAAGTCCATCGTCTTGACCCAATGATATCTGCAGCAAGTCGGAACGCACAGCGATTACTCGTCCATCAAGTGCGGGTGGCTTGTCTGCCGTGTCAGAGAATTCGTCCAATCCATTGCGGCGGACAACACTAGCTAACCGGCCAACTTGGTTGCGGAGTTGCGATTCGCGTTCGATGGCTTGAGCTTTCAAGCTGTTGAGGTGATTAACTTCATCGTTCAATGTCAGGATTTGAGCGAAGAAAGTGTCAGTCCGTAATTGCGAATCGTTAATGTCTTTTCTTAGTTGCTCCACTTCACCTGTGAGTTGGGATTTTGTTTCTTCTGCGATACGTAGAGCGTTAGCGAGATCGCTGGCACGAGCTTCGGTCGTCTTGACGGTGGCTTCTTGCTGTGCGAGATCAGATTCGATCGCGTTCACTTGAGTTTCCAGAGCTGCCAGCGCATAGGCACGCGCAACTTGCTCACGCTTAAGGCTGCCTTCGACGGTGGCCTTTTCTGTTTTCAACACGTCGATCTGAGTATCTAAGCTATCGGCCCGTGTTTTTTCATTCTGTGCTGCGAGTTTTAGATCCACGTGTGTTTGATAAACGTTGATTGAGAACCCTAAGAAAAGGAGACTCATGATGAAAATCAATATCGTGAATATTTTGCCTATCAGTGTCATGACACTAACAATTCCTATTCTGGTTGACTTA
>CAWVZW010000209.1:0-2381 GCA_963934735.1 uncultured Planctomycetaceae bacterium | reverse complement strand
TGCGGCTTGGCACCCACTAACAATGAATGGACCGGTTCCAAATCTCCAACTCGTGATGCTTCATGGGTTAAGCGGCCATTTAACATCATTAGCGACTGTCGCATCGTTGGTGTGTCATCACGCTTCTCGCCTAAATCCGCACGAGACGGTTGGCCGAAAACTCGTACGAAATGTCCGTCGCGTGCCGGTGTTGCCATTCTTAGTGATGAACTAAATCGTGGATTATTATCCACTGTTCGCGTGACTGTCTTTGTCTCGTATTTCATACCTGGTCGAGCTTTGGTGGGCCGTTGCATCGCCATGCGTTCCGCTTCAAGCTCTTCTGCGGATTTGGCGACCATTTGGTCTAACGACACTTCATCATCCTGCATTAACAACGCATTGAAATCGAGTTCGATTGCCTCTTCTAAACGATAGGCAGAGTTATTTTTCATCTGAATGGTTTGGTTTTCCATTGTCTTGACAGGTGCTACGCCCGATAAATCCTGAACATCTGCAGTAGCGACTGCATCAACGGCGTTGTCCTCGCCATCCTTTATAAGAATACGAACCTGCTCTTGATAAACTCGCTCGTTCTGACCAGGGCTGTGTTTAACGGCAAACAAATGCCCAGCTGTGACGATCGAGTCATAAAGCGATTCACTTATCATGCGACGCATTGGATTCGCAAGAAATGCAACTTCTAAGGCTTCCTGCTCTATGGTGTCGACACCGAAGGGAGCCTGTTTTTGCTGGTACACGTCTGATAAGGCAATCATTTTCACTAATGACTTAAAGCTATAACCGCCGGCAACAAATTCATCCGCAAGGAATGCGAGCGTCTCGGGGTGGCTAGCTGGATTGTCGCCACGGAAGTCGTCAACGGGTTCTACAAACCCACGTCCAACCATCTTCTTCCAGACTCGATTCACAAATGATTCTGCAAACAATCGATTTCTTGGACTCGTGACATATTCTGCTAATTGCTCGCGGTACTCACTACGGCGATACAAACTACCTTTAACATCTATTTTGGAAATCTCGGCTGATGCTTCAGCGACTGCGGCATTAACGCCTTTGGAAGTTGCGGCTTTGACTTTATCGTCAGTATCTGAAAGTAAATCATTTAATGATGGGGCTGCATTTTCTGCTTGGGCTAGTTTAGCTGCTTTCGCAGCAAGCAATGTTTCGTAACGTGTGATGAATGCCGGATGTTCATCCGCAGCAATCAGTGGGAATGGAAAAGAGGGCTTGAGAAAACGCCGTTCATCCATCTCTGCCTCGTCCTCGGGTGGCCATTTGATCGATGTTTGATCCGATTCCGATGTATACACAACGCGTGTGAAATTACTTTGGAAACGACGGGTCTTACCAAAATAGGCAGCCATCGCGTAAAAATCACGCCGGGTCCAAACGTCGAATGGATGATTGTGACATTGAGCACAACTTATCCGCACACCCATGAACACCTGTGATGTTACGCTCGCCATGGCCATCGGTTCTGCGTTATCGCCTAACAGAAATCCAACTTCAGGGGATCGACCTGCTTTGCCATTGGTGGAAATCAAGGCGGAAGCGAGTTCGTTATAAGGCTTGTCTTGGCTGATGGATCTATGAACATGAGCGACTAATGCGGCGCCGCCGTCGGCTGCACTACGCAGACGCAACAGATCGGCAAAGAATACAGTCCAACGATCCGCAAATCGAGGATGAGCAATTAATTTGTCAAGTAACTGTTCACGGCGAGTTGCAGCTGGCCAGGACTGGAATTCATGGACTTCAACTAAATTTGGAATACGCCCGATTAGATCAACACTTGCTCGGCGGATGAAAGCCATGTCATCGACCAACCCAACAGACGAACGAGAAACACCAAGTTGAGTGTTTTCCGTCTTGAGAACGTTATCAATTGATTCACCAAAAAGAGAATTATTGGCGAACAACATTCCGACAACAGTCAACCCTATCACGACAACTCGACTCATGATGACCTTCAGTTCCATAAAGATATGCAGTTGTTAGTTCTCAATCGTACAAGGCTAGTATAACGCCTTCTATATATAAGGAACGACTACTTTTACAATTGATACCCATTACTTTATGGTTCTGAGACTAATAATCCAATAATAAAACGCCTTGGACCCCTCGATTAGGGTACAGAATGGCCGTCGCTATCGAATACCAGTACCAAATGCCCATCTATTACATAGATGGGCATTTGTAAAGCTATTACATTTTTGGTGCGATTAGCGTTGTGGTCTACCTGGAGGACCCACCTCGTGACGGACGACCTTGCATCCAAGGAGGTCCACCCTGAGGTGATCCGCCTTGCATTCGTTCTTTCACCCATGCTGGTGGGCCACCCTGTGATCGGCCTTGCATCCAAGGCGGTCCGCCCTGAG
>CAWVZW010000208.1:0-2406 GCA_963934735.1 uncultured Planctomycetaceae bacterium | reverse complement strand
CTATTCTTTTGGGCTTGGTCGCTCGTCGAATCTTACGTCCTTGGTCCGGTGGACTGGGCCGCTCGTACATTGGTGGTCACTGCCATTGCCGACATAAGCGATACAAAAACCAAGACGGCCGATAAGAAAGTTGGCAGTCAGTACATTCCGCAACATATCTATGATGCGGTTGAAGCCAATCCGGGCGACGCTGATTTAATGCTCAAGGTGGAATACGAACACGCGTCGGCGTATGAAATCTACCATCGGTATGTGCGGTTGATTTATTTGCAACCGTGGGCCGTCATCATCATTTTTATAATCTTGTTTACAATTTCACTCTACTTCATCGGTGAAGTACTCGCTGCTCGAGTCGGTCGTGGAATGTTCAATTTGTTTGAAAAGATTATTAACCGCATTCCCGTAATTCGAAATGTGTATTCGAGCGTCAAACAAGTGACAGATTTTATTGTGGGCGATCGGGAACAGGAAATGGAGTTTAACCAAGTGGTTGCCGTGCAGTATCCATCGCAAGGAATATGGTCGATTGGTTTTGTGACCGGTACCACGATGCGCACGCTACACGAAGAACATGGCGAGCCATTTGTGAGTGTCTTGATGCCAACATCGCCGATGCCAGCTACCGGCTTTACGATTTCTGTGCCAGTTAGTCAAACGGTTAGTCTCAACATAACGATGGACCAAGCCATTCAGTTTGTTGTGAGTTGTGGGGTCGTTGTACCACGCTCACAGGTCGTTGGTGAGGGTAATGCAACTGTCGAGGAATCCGTAATTGTGAAACAGGTCGTCGAAGGACATATCGAACAAACTGATCAGGATGAAGCGGCGGATCAGGTGGATCAGGCGGATGCCGACGTTGCGGAAAGTGACCACGATGAATGATGAGCAGGCAGTTTCTAAATCATTGCGACTAGGCACACGCAGTAGTAAATTGGCAACTTGGCAGTCCAATTGGGTTGCTACACAATTGCGTGCACATGGCTACGAAATAGAGATCATTCAGATTTCGACTTCGGGAGACGTGTTGGATGGCCCGATCGGCGCGATTGGGTCACAAGGCGTATTTACTAAAGAAATTCAACGTTCGTTGATGGCAAATGCAATTGATTTTGCTGTACATAGTCTCAAAGATTTGCCCACCGATGACGTCGCAGGGCTTTGTCTAGCCTGCGTACCTCTGCGGGAAACCATTGGCGATGTGTTGGTGTCATCCTCTGAATGCAGTTTAAATGATTTGCCACCTAACGCTTGCATCGGCACGGGTAGCATGCGGCGGGCAGCACAGATTCTAAGTCAACGTCCTGACATTACGGTGCGAGACATTCGCGGAAACGTTGATACGCGTTTGAAAAAATTGGACGAAGGCCAGTATGATGCAATTGTCCTCGCAGAGGCTGGCTTGAAACGCTTGGAGCTGTTTGATCGAATATCGCATGTCATTCCCACTGAAATTATGATTCCGGCGGTCGGCCAAGGTGCACTTGGAATCGAATGCCGACGTGAGGATTCACATGTCCGCAGTGTTCTTGATTTGTTGTGCGACGATCGTTCGTTTATAGCAGTCACAGCTGAGCGTACGATGTTGCAAGCATTGCGGGCTGGTTGCTTGGCACCGGTCGCAGCCTGGGGGCGATTCGATAATAACGTGTTAGTGCTGACTGCTGTTGTGCTCAACGCTGACGGGACCCAGCGGTGTGATGTTGAGCAGCGCTGCGAAATTTCGACAGAAGAACTCGACAGCCAGTTATCGCAAGCGGCCAATTTAGGGCAAAGTGTTGCCGAAGAACTCATAAGGCTTGGAGCCGAGGAAATGATCGCACAGGCGCGAGGGGCTTAAGAGGTGCTCGTTGCAGATTCCGAATTCTGTTGTTTTGCAATCGCTTGGTATACTTCTAATCGGTGAACAGAAATTTCCTTAGGAGCGTCGATACCTAGACGGACTTTATCTCCCCGTATCGCCACGACAGTGATCGTAATGTCGTTACCAATGACGATGCTTTCATCGGTGTTTCTTGAAAGTACTAGCATGATGAGGTTCTCCGAGTAGTTTTGCAGCAAATCAATATAATGAATAATAATTCGTCGTTGATTTGTCTTTAACTTAGATCCGTCCAGTAGATGATAAGTCGTTTATCTTTCTACTGTTTAATTTTCTTCTATAGGTGGGATACCATAGGCTATCGGGAGATGCGTGGTTACCAGATGAATGAATCCGACGCCGAACAATTGAAATAGGCTATTCCGCTTCCGTTTCCTGCACTTGTATTGGCAGTGCGAGAATTACTGAGCATTCGGATTGTTCCGAATGTGTGTAACAATCCAATTCCCCGACCGTCAAGACTTGATTATGGATGCCTGAACGGTCATTTGCATTCTGGTTTCCAATTAGGTATACAGTGCTCGCAG
>CAWVZW010000207.1:0-2415 GCA_963934735.1 uncultured Planctomycetaceae bacterium | reverse complement strand
TCTTGCTCTCCTGCTAAACGCCGATGGTTCTTTTCGATGTCATCATGATTGTCCCATGGTTGTCCTTGTCCGTGCCAAAGTTGTACATATCGTACTCCGCGTTCTACAAGCCGACGGGCGATCAACATCTGACGAGCGGGATGTCCGGGGCCATAATTGTATAAAACGTGAGCCGGTTCGTCGGACACATCAAAGACGTCACTGGCTTCCATTTGCATGCGATATGCTAATTCATAATTTTCGATGCGTGCATCTAGTTCTGCATCTTCACCGCGTTGTTCCAAGTGCAATTCATTCAGGGCACGCAAGGCGTCGAGTTGCCGACGTTGGTCTTTAAGGTTGATAGATTTGTTTTTGATGTTTTGAATTAGTTTGTCGACACTGCGATGTTGGCTATCAATAAACGTGCCTTGGTAAATCCCCGGTAAAAATGCGGACTGCCAGTTTTGGGCACCTTTGATGGGATAGCCTTTAGGAGACATCGCGATGAAGCCTGGTAAATTTTGATTTTCTGTTCCTAACCCATAGGTGATCCAAGAGCCGACACTGGGCCGTGCTAAAATGGACTCCCCGCAGTTCATTAGCAATAATGACGGTTCATGATTGGGGACATCGGCATGCATACTTCGCACCACACAGATATCGTCGATGTGTGCCGCGGTTTTTTCAAATAATTCACTGACTTCAATGCCGCTCTCACCGTAGCGTTTGAATTTAAAAGGTGAGGGAAAGCAAACTCCCGTTTTTCGTTCAGTTCGTAGGTTGCTATAGGGTAACGGTTTGCCGCCGTGTTTGGTCAACTCAGGCTTGGGGTCAAAGGTGTCGACATGCGACGGGCCACCGTTACAAAAAATGTGGATGACGTGCTTGGCCTTTGCCGGAAAGTGCGGTTTCTTGGGCGACAACGGTGTCTTGACCGCCCCCTTAGGTTGCTGGCCACTGAGCATACCCGCGTCACCAAATAGGCTTGCTAATCCAAGCATCCCAAATCCAGTGCCACTGCGCTGTAATAACCGCCGCCGAGACATTCCGCTCACGAGTGCAGGATCACTTTGATGGATGCTATGGTTCATGTCGAGACATTAGGATTGGTTTGTTGATGGAGAAAGATTATTCGTTGTCGTCAGCGTTTGCGAGCGGTTCCCATCGATTGGATTCGGCAGCGCGAAATATCGCTTCGATGGTCTGCATGTTACCGACGGCGTCTTCAATCGGCGTAGGGACAGCAGTGTCATCAAGGATCGCGCGGGAAAACAAATCTCCCTGGATTGTATATTGGTCACAAATATCGAACTCGATTTCTTCGATCATAGCATCTTCATTTTGAAACCACAGGCGGCACGGTTTATCGGGCGGTGCATTAAACGGGATTTCAATTTCAACGCGGCCACGGTCACCAAAGATTTGCACTCGTTGGTAAGGTGCCATTTGTGTCGAGCAGGTAAATGTTGACGTGCCGTTGCCAAAATCCATGATCGTACTCGAAAGGATATCCGTTTTGAAGTTTGGATCAAATTCAGCTATGGCGGACACACGCAGTGGTTCAGCTCCAAATATAAAGCGAGACAGGCTGATAGGATAACAGCCGATGTCCATCAATCCGCCGCCGCCGAGATCCGCTCGATTACGAATATTATTCGCATCCATGTTGTGGTATGAGAATAGCGAGTTGATTGTTTTAAGTGTGCCAATACTACCATCACGGACAAGCTCAAGCGCTTTTTGCCATTGCGGGTGGTGGCGATACATGAACGCCTCCATTACTTTCAATTCGGGGTGCGCCTGAGCGGCGTCTACAAGTAATTGTCCTTCGACACTGGTCAGGGCAATTGGTTTTTCACAAAGTACATGTTTGCCGTGCTCTAGAGCAGCGATGGATATGGGTACGTGAAGGTGGTTGGGCAATGGATTATAGATAGCATCGATTTCAGGGTCCGCCAGCAACGCCTCATAGCTCGCATATGCTTTGGGGATCCCTAGCGAGCTGGCCGCAGCGTCGGCCGATTCCTGCGTCCGTGAAGCGATGGCTTGAATGTCGCAACATTCACTTTGTTGCATTGCCGGTATGACTTGTTTCATACCGATTTTAGCTGTGGAAATAATCCCCCAGCGAATTTTGTTAGATGACATAGTTTTCAATCATGTTGGTGCAATTGATTATCTACCTATGAAGATACCAAATTATTGGTTCTCATTAAACTCGTAGTGAGGAATCCTTGCAGTATGTTTTCGTTTCAGCCCTCACACAACAGTCTCAGCGGATGACTTAGGGTCGATATCTGTTATCATGTGTTGTACGCTGAAATAGCCTGTTTTCACCCTCACGATTGAGATATTCTTGTGGCCCCGTCGTTTGTAAAACTTAAGATGTCACGCGCAAAGAAAATTAGTTTGCTAGTGCTGGTTGTTGTTGTA
>CAWVZW010000206.1:0-2484 GCA_963934735.1 uncultured Planctomycetaceae bacterium | reverse complement strand
TCACCAAGGCGTTCTACATGCAAACGACCGAGGTGACCCAAGGGCAGTGGAAGGCGGTAATGGGGACTGAACCGTGGAAGGGTAAATTTTTTGTCAAAGAAGGCCCCAACTACGCAGCGACGTACGTAAGCTGGAATGATGCCGTAGCGTATTGTAAAAAGCTGAGCGAAAAGGAAGGCAAGACGTATCGATTACCCACCGAAGCGGAATGGGAGTACGCCTGTCGCGCAGGATCAACGACTGCTTGGAGTTTTGGCGACGACGAAAAGGCACTTGGCGATTACGCTTGGTATAATGAAAACGCTTGGGATATTGTGGAGAGGTATGCTCATCAAGTTGAATTGAAAAAGCCTAACGCGTTTGGGCTGTACGACATGCATGGCAATGTTTATGAGCGGTGCCATGATTATTACGAAGAGGATTACTACAAACAGTCGCCTGCACAGGATCCGCCGGGTCCGACGTCCGGCTCTTCCCGTGTTTCGCGGGGTGGGTCGTGGCACGGCTTCACGCGTTACTCTCGTTCCGCTAACCGCAGTAGGGGCGGCGCTGATTTCCGTCACAACTTCCTCGGTTTTCGGTTGGTTCGTGAGTTGGATTAGTTCCGTAGTCATCCAGCGGCCACCAACCCCTGCTCATGTATTCGTAGTTAGGTGACCCCACCACCGGGCCGCCGGGCAAGGAAAACGCCTCGCGGCCACCTTCCACCAGCTTACCAAATCACAACACGAAGTGCTTGGTTAGGACGTGGTTCATGCGGAGCATCTATTGCTCGATCTGAAAGTCGTCAAAGCGAAACACGTAATCCGATTTGGCCAACTTTCCGCACCAGATGCCGACCTTAACTTCGTCAGCAAAATAGACCTTCATTTTCGATGTCAAGGTCCATGATTCTCCATCCTCGCTCAAAAAGGCCGTAATTACATTGCCTTCCCGCTTTAATCGCAGCCACATCGACTCATGATCAAAGTGCTGTAACGTTCCTTCAACTGCCAGATCAGGGAATGACATGCCTCTGCCGCTTTCAAATGGATTTTGCCTACCAATCGAGAGCTGGTGCGGTGCAGAAAATGCTAAATTATCGTCCTCGCTCCTTTCAATGACTTGAAAGTTAAACGCAAAATCTGCAAGTGGGCCGTTTCGTATTCTCGGATAAATAAAATATTCTGGGGTTATCATTGAATATGCTTGTTGGGAATGCGAACAAATCGAGTTCCACGACCATTTTAAATAATGTCCTTTGGATTGTTGAATTAAGAGCCCTGCTCCCACGTAGGGACCACCGTGCCATCCTGGCGTGCCAATAACTTCACCTGTCATGATTTCGTCATGTTGCTCCCAGTCGGGGGTAACTTTAACGCGAACATCAAAGTCACTTGTAATCGACCTTAATACGGAAACGCCCGCCCCGTTTTCGGTAATTTCGTGCGTGTTATCTCTTGACTCATTTTCAGTCAAACGGACCCGCAGTGTATTTTCATCCTGCAAAATCTCATAACGATCTCGCACACCAACGAGCTCTCCCCAGTTCCTCTTTTCAGGTTCGGCCAGATGTTTTGGTACATATTGTTTGGTTACAGTGTCGGCGGGATACTTTTCAGTGAACGTCACGGCGTTAGTTGTTCCCTGAACTACGGCATTAAAATCAGTTTCATAGAGAAAAACGGATTGAAGATTGATTCGACCAGCCAGTACAGTAGCAATGTCGTTGTTTACTGAGGTGCCATTTAGGCCGAGTGTCTGTAATTCGTGGTTGTTCAGTGAAGTGATACCGGTATTTGTTACCTCAGTAAAATCAACTCGCAGTTCTTTGAGTTTGTCCATCTGAGAAATGTCGACAAGCGTCGCATCTGTGATATTCGTGCCACATAAATACAGTCCCGTCAGATCAGAGAGCTTGGAAATTGTTGGTGCAGCGATGTCCGAGATGCCTGTTTCACTAAGATTTAGCCGACGTAAGTTCGGCAGTGTCGTCAACACCTGGAGGTCATCATCTGTGACTGTCGATCGGGACAGGTACAACGTTTCTAAGGAAGCGTGGCCGGCAATCGGATGAAGAATGCCGTCGATGTCGGTGCTGTTCAGGATCAATGTCTGCAAGGCGGGCAGCTTGGCTACATGAGCCATGATTTCTTCGGTGATTTCCGTTCCTGCCAGAGATAATACTCGTAGATTCTGCATACGTGGAAGCGCATCATGCCATCTGTCGGGTAAATTGGACGCGCTCAGATCCAGCCACTTCAGCTGTTCGATATTGGAGACGTTTGTAAACTCCTCCAGAGAAACGTTTGCACCTGCGAGACTTAACCGAGTACCATCCCATTCACCCGGCTCGCCGATGGATCGGCCGGGGATCATACGTAAAGGCCTTTTCGTGAACTCCGGCACGGGGCGGTCATCAGTCCCGATTAGATAAGTCACGTCATCGTATCGCGTTTGGTAGGTGTATTTCAACTTCCGATATCCCCATCCACCGTTGTCCAC
>CAWVZW010000205.1:0-2498 GCA_963934735.1 uncultured Planctomycetaceae bacterium | reverse complement strand
GCGATCACTTATCTCGCCGCTGGTACCACGTACTCGCCGCTGGCGGCACCAGGCTTTGCATCGATTTTGCATAGCCGATTGCGAGATAGAAACTACCTCGATTATCCCGTTGAGATTAGTTCTCACGCTGGTGTCTGTTCCTCTGCGGCGTCGGGCTTAGTCGGCGCGATTCGAGCGATCTCGACTGGACAACATAGCTCAGCTCTGGCCGTTGGTGCCGAACATGCATCGGAAGTGTTGAAAGCCTCTTTGATCCATCCGGTTGATGACCGCGACCAGCACGGCAACGTCCGCAACAGTCAATGGTTTATGTCCGTGTTTCTGCGGTTTATGCTGTCCGATGGGGCTGGGACTTTCCTGCTGCAGAATTGCCCCGCGGCGAATGGCTTGTCTTTGCGAGTGAACTGGACTCACTCATTGTCATTTGCACACGAGACGCCATTGTGCATGAAATTAGACAATCGCACGGGTCTGCTAAGTCAAGACGTGTCCATTTTATCGCGTCATCTTGTTCCAGCGGCTACCAAGTTTCTCGGCAGTGCATTGGAGTCCAATAATGACACCCTGGACTCGTATTCAATTATTTTGCCGCACATGTCTTCGTTTTTCTTTCGGCGAAAGCTAGAGCGAGTTATTGCGAGTCACTCGAAGGATCCGCTACAACCAGTAACGTATTGGACCGATCTGGCCACCGCAGGCAATACGGGCGCAGCCAGTATTTTCGTTATGCTGGATCATTACCTGCAGGAGCACGAGGTTCGTGATGGGGAACGTATTTTGTTGTTCATCCCGGAATCAGGGCAGTTCAATTTCGTGATGATTAGTTTGACTGCGGTGATGCAGTGAGCGGCGAAGATTCGGTGACCAAAGTGTCCACGCGTCGGCGTAGACTGGCCATCATCGGGGGCGGTAGCAGCGGTCTGATATGCTTGAAAAACGGGCTTGATCTGATCGCGGACTGGGATATCGTCTGTTTTGAGAAGTCTGATCGAGTCACCGGATGTTGGGGCAATCCTTATCCAGGATTCGTTTCGACGTCGACTAAGTACACTACTCAATTTGCTTGTTTCCCACAGTTCGATGCGGCGATCAAATCGGACGGCGGCAGGAGCCGCGACGAGTTTTTTCGAGATGATGAATACGGTCAGTACTTGGAGCGATTTTCCAAAGAATTTTTGTTGCATCGTAAGATTGAATTGCATAGTCAGGTCGACAATTTATGCCGCGACACAGCAAGGGGTGGCTGGAAACTCACGATTACTTGCACCCAAGAGAGCCGGTCTAAAACTACCACGGACCATTTCGATAGTGTTATTATCTGCAGCGGACTCGCCGCGGAACCGAAACCGCTCGACTGCGACATTAAAAGGTTATCAGTTTCAGAACTGAATCATTGCGACGGCTTAGGCCATGTGAACAATAAGTGTATCGTGGTCATCGGGGGAGGGGAATCCGCGGTTGATTACGCAAGTCGGCTTGCCAGTCCGGAACTCAATAATGAAGTGTTCCTTTCCTTGCAGTCTGGAATTCGTGTCAGTCCGCGATACCATCCGATTCGTGGTGTTCCTTCTGACTTTCTCCGGAATCGTTTAATGCTGTCGATTCACCAAGACCTGCGCAATTGGATTGGTCAACGATTTGTGGTAGCGCGCATCAAGTACCAGCGAGCGTTTGAATGGTTTTTCCCAAGTGCGCGTTCGAAGCACGAGTCAGCCACAACGTCGGTGGATGCAACACCGCGAGATGTCGTGCAGATTCGCAAACAATGGGCCTACAAGTTGACGAAAACTGCCAAGGATGAGTTGTTCAATATGTTTCACAACAAGAGTGACGACTTTCTGGATGCCGTCGCAGAGGGACGGATCACGATCGTCGGCACACCCGTAAATAATCAATTCACGACCTTCCATAGCTTTGATTCCGTTGGCGAGGAAAAGGTCGTTCCGGATATGGTCGTGCCAGCGGTTGGCTATCGATCGCAACTGTCGGAGTTGTCAGGTGCTCAAATAAGTCTGGCAGACTTTTATCTAGGGTGTTGTCACGTGACCTATCCCGATTTGTACCTTGTCGGTTTTGCACGTCCCATCATCGGGAACATTCCCACAATCAGTGAAATGCAGTCGCGCTATGTGTGCAGCTTGATTGCCGGTCAGATCCCCCGTCCGCCGAGGATCGAAGAGCTTCATCAATTGGATCGTGCATGCAGAACGGTTCGTTATAAGAAAGTCAACATGGACGCCGTGTACCCAGTGGAGATGTTTCCCTATTGCGACAAGCTCGCCAAGCAGATGAAGACGTTTCCTTCGCTGTTTTCCGTTGGCTCGCTAGTGTCGTGGTGCCGGATGCAGCTCGCGCCAGCAACCACGCTGCATTACGTATATAGTGACGCAGAGGCGCGTGAACGATATCGGTCAGCGCCAGTCTACATGCCTGCAATCCTAGTGTTACTGCTGTTGATTTTGAAACCAATCAACCTAGTTTATCGTGTCTGCCGCGGG
>CAWVZW010000204.1:0-2590 GCA_963934735.1 uncultured Planctomycetaceae bacterium | reverse complement strand
CCACTTCTTCGTCCACTTCTTCGTCCACTTCTTCGTCCACTTCTTCGTCCACTTCTTCGTCCACTTCATCAAAATCATCCCAATCCTCGACCTCGGCATCTAATTCGTCGTCGGCTATGTATTGTTCTTCAAAATCATCTTCATCCTGCACCATTACACTTTCGTCCGCTGCAACCATAGCGACAGCTTCGATATTTTTAGCATCGACGCCAAATTCATCGTCGCGGGTCGAGCTAATCATGGCAGCTTGCCGCCCTCCTTGTGCCGACAAGTACACGGTGCGAGCATAGATCCAAACTACTGTTGTCATCAACAGGTTCGCTCCCAGTAAACTCACCGACTGCCCTTCAGCTGAAGTCAGGTAACTCGCTCCTAGCATCGATTCCCAGCGAGAGCAAACTACCACGCCATAGACCATGGCGGTGAGTACGAACAGCGCAAAGCTACCCAGATTGCTACTCAATTCAAAGAACAACCGTATTCCGACGTAACTCGCCACGACACTGACAATCATCATCCACCACAACGATGCTTGGTTCCAGGGCGCCGCAGTCGCAAATCGATCCACCACACTCTGTAAGAGTCGATGGGCGCCTGTCGCTTGTTCAAAACTCAAGACTGCTGCTATGGCCGCAACCCACAGCCATATTTTGTACCGTCCTTTGTAATCGTCAGCTTTAAAACGTCTAATTAAATACACTTGGATACTGCCCACACATAACATCAGCAACAGTACGCTAGAAACCCAACTGGCCAACGTCCCGGGACCGTTCAGAGCAAACAATTCCAGTGGCAATACATTGGACTCGATAGACGCCTGCCGGGCACCAAGTTGTAGCAAATTAATAACCCCAACGCCTACTAACAACAAGGCGACATAAGCCCAGCGACTCAGCGGTATCAAATCGGTGAGACGTGGTTGATTCCTCAACAACGCTTGCTCAGAATACACACGGGCACTGGAGGAAGACCTAACGTGGATAGGTTGCTCACTGGCAATTCGTTTGTTGGTTTTTTCAGCAGTCATCAAGCTCTGGATATCCGTATCATTGAGCAACATTCATTAAAGCGCAGGGGCTACTCTATTTTTCGGCATTTTCAGGTTTAGTTTTGACCTTATTACCGACTATTAATTGCCATTCTCAGCGCCTTTGCGAAAACATTGGCTACTTCTCATGTCGTAAAGCGGTTTGACTGATTGTGAAGCGGATAATTATCGGGTATCCTCCTATTTTAAAGCCCCTTGGCTTTCCGTTACCATAAGTAGCAGTTACGGTTTAAAACAACTATTTTTGAATTTGGGACCCTTCCCATCCTCTAACGTTTGTTAGACATATCGTTTATTAAATAAGTATATATTCATCAGGAAAACAACCATGGCATATGAACTTCCCGAACTCCCATACGCATACGATGCGTTAGAACCACACATCGATAGAAGCACTATGGAAATCCATCATTCTAAGCACCATGCGGGTTACGTCAGCAAAGTGAACGCTGCGTTAGATGGAAGCGAATGCGGCGACCAGTCTATCGACGATCTAATTTCAAATCTCGCAGGTATCAGCGAAGATATCCGCGGAGCTGTGCGTAACAACGGCGGCGGCCATTCGAATCACTCATTGTTCTGGTCGATCATGTCTGCCGCTGGCGGTGGGGAACCAACGGGTGATCTAGCCGCTGCAATCAACGCAGCATGTGGAAGTTTTGATGCTTTTAAGGAAGCATTTGGCGCTGCTGCCGCGACTCGATTCGGAAGCGGTTGGGCTTGGCTCAGTGTTGAAAACGGGCAACTCATCGTCGAAAGCACACCAAATCAAGACTCACCGCTGATGGAAGGTCGCACCCCTATTCTAGGAATTGACGTCTGGGAACACGCCTACTACTTGAATTATCAAAATCGACGACCCGATTACATTGCAGCGTTCTTTAATGTTGTAAATTGGGATGCCGTAGCCGAGCGCTATGCTGCAGCTACAAGCTAGAGTTTTCTAGCACGCTTTGCACATTTTCAAACTCCATTGCACTTTTACGAGCTGCAATGGAGTTTTTCTTTGGAATTCAACGTTCGTCAATAAATAATCTAAAAGCGGCATTGACCCATTTTTGTGGTAATTGATAACATTTGCGCGTCGTGAATAAAATGCGCCGCATAGATTATTCACTGTCAACATATAAAAGCAAAAAACCGTTTCGCTAAGGACGCGCAAAGTCATGATTATCGCCCCCAAACAATGGTCGCCATTGGTCTGCATCATTCTTGCCTCAATCATTCTCTCTGCCGGATGTAAAACAACGAGTTGGACAAGCCTTCCAGGCATGAGCTATTTTGCCAAAGATGAAGCACCCGCTGCATCGTACTATGGTTCCAACGGTCAACCCACCAATGACTACACATCTCAAGCACCGGCGACAACTGACCAATCGCCTGCCGATCCGGGAACAGTTCACCGACAATATAATTCGACCAACCAAGGAACGAGTGACTATTTAGGAAACCCACCATACACTGGTCCACAGTACAATTCGGCAGCCACGGAACAACCCATCTATGACGGTCAACGTCAGCAGTACCAATCTTACCAAGCCC
>CAWVZW010000203.1:0-2603 GCA_963934735.1 uncultured Planctomycetaceae bacterium | reverse complement strand
CGGGTTCTTTGAATTCTTCGAAGAGGCGTTTACGAGATTCGCCAGCTGCTTCACCGACGGCAAGTCGATTTTTCAGTGCAGCGCCCACAAAACCTTGGAATAGTGGATGAGGTTTGGTTGGCTTTGATTTAAACTCTGGATGAAATTGAACCGCCACAAACCAAGCATGTTCGGGTATCTCAATAATCTCTGGCAGGAGGCCGTCGGGACTGCTTCCGGACACGATCATGCCATGGGCTGTAAATTGGGATTGGTACAGATGATTAAATTCGTAGCGATGTCGATGACGTTCGTCGACGTTCGTCGTGCCGTAACATTCTTGAGCGACACTGGATTCTGCTAGGACACAAGGTTGCGAACCAAGTCGCATGGTGCCACCTTTGTTGGTGACTTGTTTTTGTTCATCGAGCAAGCAAATCACAGCGTGTGGGGTGTTTTTGTCAAATTCCGTAGAGTGGGCTTCAGTTAGGCCGACGACGTTACGGGCAAATTCGATACAAGCGGTTTGCATACCGAGACAGATACCAAAGTAAGGAATATTACGTTCACGGGCAAAACGAATTGCTTCGACCTTGCCATTGATCCCACGCTCACCGAATCCACCTGGTACTAAAATGCCATCAAACCCAGCCAATAATCGTTCAGGCCCTTCGCGTTCCACAAGTTCGCTGTGGATCGGGATGATCCGAATCTGTGTATTATGTGAGATGCCGGCATGGTCAATAGATTCGTAAATGGATTTATAGGCATCTTTATGTTCAGCGTATTTACCAACGACCGCAATGTTGACTTCGTGTTGTGGATTACGCAAATCGCGCAGCATCCCTGTCCACTGATCAAGATTTGCTTCTGGGGCTGATAGTCCTAAACGGTCAGTGATGAGATCGTCGAGTTTATGTTCCCGCAGTGCAATGGGCACTTCATAGATCGAGAATTCCATATCCAGTTCTTGGATGACTGCTTCGAGCGGAACATTACAGAACAACGAGATTTTTTCTCGATCGTCGCGGCTGAGTTCTTGTTCCGTGCGACAGATGAGGATATCGGGTTGAATCCCGATTTCACGCAACTGGCCAACACTGTGTTGCGTCGGTTTTGTCTTGAGTTCTCCGGCCGCTTTGAGGTACGGAACCAGTGTGAGATGGATATATAAACAGTTCTCTTTACCTACATCTTGAGAGAATTGACGAATTGCTTCCAAGAATGGCTGACTTTCAATGTCGCCTACGGTACCGCCAAGTTCGGTGATGATGACATCCGTTTCGTCATCGGCTAGGCATTGAATGACACTTTTGATTTCGTTGGTAATATGTGGGATGACCTGTACGGTTTTGCCAAGGAATTCACCACGTCGTTCTTTTTCGATAACCGATAGGTAGATTTGGCCGGTTGTATAATTGGAATCTCGAGTGAGCGGGCTGCGGGTAAACCGTTCGTAATGACCAAGGTCTAAGTCCGTTTCGCTGCCGTCGTCGAGTACGTAGACCTCACCGTGTTGATAAGGGCTCATCGTGCCAGGATCCACATTGATGTAGGGATCTAGCTTTTGCATTTTGACGGTGAGTCCGCGTTGCTCTAATAGCAAAGCAATTGAAGCACTAGTAAGTCCTTTACCCAGAGAACTAACAACACCACCGGTAACAAATATATGCTTAGACATAAATAATTCAGCAGATTCCATTCAATGTTTAACTGTTGTTTCCATTTTTCAACAGTGTCGACTGTTTAACCAATTACGACATGTTCACCATGCTGTGGGTGAAACTATATTAGGTTACTAACAAAATACTAATTTTCACTTTCCAACAACTTTACAATTCTAACGACTATTCATTTTTCTTTCAAATGCATCATAGTCATCTTTTGTATCAATTCCAAAACTTGGTTCATCCACCACACCGACAAGAATGGTATAGCCGTGATCTAGAACCCGCAGTTGTTCTAGGCTTTCAGTAGTTTCTATCGGGATTTGAGGCAATTTCGCTAACTTCAATAAGAAGTCTCGTCGGTATGCGTAGAGACCTACGTGTTGAAAAAAAAGTCCAGATTCTTTTTCCAGCAGCGAATCATCCCAAGTCTGCGGATGAGGAATGACACTACGGCTGAAATACATTGCTTGCTGGGATTGGTTGAACACGACTTTTACGCAAGCCGGATCTTCTAATTGGCTTTTGCTGCGAATCGGTGTGGCTAGAGTTGCCATCACCGCTGTGGGATCATTTTGTAGTAGCTCGATTACCAAGTCGATGGAGGACCCTAGTATTTCAGGTTCGTCACCTTGTACGTTCACGATAATATCGACATCGGGTAATTGCTCGGCAACTTCGGCAACGCGGTCGGTTCCACTTGGTGCAGCGGGATCGGTCAGCACGACCTCGCCGTCAAATGCTTGAACTGCCGCAACAATTCGTTCGTGATCCGTCGCTACGATGATTCCCGAGGGTCGCTGGGCCCGTTGAGCGGCTTCATATGTATGCTGGATTAATGGCTTGCCTGTTGCGCTAAGCAACAGTTTTTCCGGCAACCGAGTCGAATGCAAACGCGCGGGAATAATGATATGACTTTTCATGATGGTGAACAAATTAGTAACAAATTAGCAACAA
>CAWVZW010000202.1:0-2680 GCA_963934735.1 uncultured Planctomycetaceae bacterium | reverse complement strand
ACAATGACCAAACGATTATCCATTTTAATCACTGCTTTGCTATTGGTTTCTACCGCATCTACAGGATTAACAAAGGTGCAAGCAGCAGATTGGCCGACGTGGCGTGGTGCAGATCGAACGGATGTTTCGACTGAAAAGGGATTGTTGCAATCTTGGCCTCAGGGTGGACCAAAACAGTTGTGGACATTTAAGAATGCCGGCAGCGGGTATTCTGGATTCGCAATTGCCAATGGGACTTTGTATACGCTAGGTACACGAAACGGAAAAGAAATTCTAATCGCACTTGATGCTTTAACGGGCAAAGATAAAGGAGTCGTCGTTGTTGGTGATATACTGAGCAACAGTTGGGGCAATGGTCCACGGGGGACGCCAACTGTCGCTGGAGGTATTGTTTATGCCATGGGTGGCGGTGGTTCATTAGTTGCTGCAGATGCCAAAACGGGTGTCATCAAATGGAAAGTTAGCATGTCCGATTTTGGTGGTAAAAGGCCAGGATGGGGATACTGTGAAAGTGTCACGGTTGAGGGCGACCAAGTTATTTGTACGCCAGGCGGAAGTCAGGGATCTATGTTGGCATTGCGTGTCAAAGACGGGTCCAAAATTTGGCAAAGCTCGGGAATTACCGATGGAGCTCAATATGCAAGTATCCTGCCGATTGAACACAATGGCATGCGACAATATGTGCAGTTAACTCAGCAGCATGTGTTTGGCGTTGATGCCACCAGTGGTAAAGTAGCCTGGCAAAGTCCTTGGGAAGGTCGTACGGCAGTAGTGCCAACGCCGATTCATAAAGATGGCCACGTATATATAAGTTCGGGGTATGGGGTTGGTTGTAAACTCGTCAAGCTAGGAAACGGCTCGGCGACGGAAGTTTATCGCAATCAAATCATGAAGAACCACCATGGTGGCGTGTTACTTGTTGGTGATCATCTTTACGGTTACTCAGACGGTCCCGGTTGGATTTGCCAAAATTTCAAATCTGGTGAGATGGTTTGGAACAGTAAGAGTTTAGGCAAAGGCTCTGTGACATATGCTGATGGCCGTTTGTATGCGATTAGTGAAAGTGATGCGACTGTTGCATTGCTGGACGCTTCTCCCGAAGGATACCAAGAACACGGTCGGTTTAAGCTTAGTCCACTCTCAAGCATTCGCAGTGACCGTGGTAAGGTGTGGACGCACCCTGTAATCTCAAACGGCAAACTGTACTTGCGAGACCAAGATATCATTCATTGTTACGATATCACGCGATAAAGCGAATTGAACGCTTTGGTTGTGGATAAATCTCATTGTTTCGAAGGGTAGACAAGCGAGTAAAAATCGTTGAAATTGTAGGTGATTTACATGACTTACTAGGTTAGAGCCGAAAAAGTAACAAGTCATGTGAATTTGAATATTGCATGGGCCCGTAGCTCAGTTGGTTAGAGCAGGGGACTCATAATCCCTTTGTCGGCGGTTCGAGTCCGTCCGGGCCTACTTCTCATCTATACAATCCTTTTCAACTAATTCGAACTCCCCGCTGCGTGCGGTTTACGTGACAATAGCATCCATGCAGAATTCTTCTGAAAATTCAGCCAATCAAACGTCCACCGGTCGAAAAATCCTGGCGTTGGATTCCCAAATCGATTGCATTCAGCCAGGTGGTGGGGTTTGCATGCGTATCGAGTTAGCGTGGGGCGTTTGCCGCAGATTTTATTTACGGCTGTTTCGACGCGGGTACCTAAAACGGATGGCGGAGTCACGCCATGGCAGTGAAAATCAATGCCCGTGGGATGTATTAGACCCCAGAGATTTGAAGTTCTACGTAAACCAAGAGGGATATTCTTGGGATGCTGCCGACGATCCGTTTACCTGGCGAGACCGATTACCGTTTGTTCGTGCTGGATTAGCGGAGATGATTATTTTTTCGTCCGTGTTGATTCCACTGTCGTGCTTGTTCGTGACATTGGCTTGTCGCCAGTCAATTTGGTGGGCAGCCGCAGCTTTGTTACCGATATTGTTGCAGGCTGAGATTGTTTGGTTTTTCAGAAATCCACGGCGTGAAGTCCCCGCGGAACCTGGTTTAGTGGTTAGCCCAGCGGACGGACGCGTCGATTTGATTGAAGAAATTGAGCACGACGAAATCTTAGATGGACCGGCTATCAAAATCGCAATTTTCCTCTCGGTCTTTAATGTTCATATTAATCGAATGCCGATTGCAGCGACCGTATTTGGCTCCGGCTACCGCCAAGGGAAATTCCTCAGTGCACTAAAACCTGCATCCGCGTGGGAAAACGAACGGCTGGAGTTATGGATTGAGGGTATTGAGGCTCCTCATCGCGTGATGCGTGTACGGCAAATTACGGGGCAATTAGCACGACGAATTGTCTGTCACGCCAATACGGGTGATAGTTATCAGCGCGGCGATATATTCGGCATGATCAAGCTCGGATCGCGTACGGAGTTGATTATCCCAAGGGAAGAAGGAATGGTGTTGGCTGTGGAGATCGGTACCCACGTTCAAGCAGGTAGTTCGATTATGGCTAGGTATGTTGATTAGTGTTGTGCTCTTAGAGCTTTATTGAATAAGGCAAGCTATAATCAATACCATGAATAACGTTGAATTACTCAATGGCGATGACCAAATCGACGAATCGGAGGATTCGCGGTTTCCTATCTATCCAACATTGATGACGTTGGGAAA
>CAWVZW010000201.1:0-2704 GCA_963934735.1 uncultured Planctomycetaceae bacterium | reverse complement strand
TCGAGTAAACTGTAATGGGTATGACAATGCAAATGTGTGAACGGCCGAGAACTCATTAACTTCAAATTCCTTTTTCTTGAGCGGTTGGGCCCATTAGATGTGCCCCCTACTATTCAATCCATTAAACAGCAATGCTGTGGTTGGATTTTACGCCAAATCGGACAGCATTTCCAGCTTTTGCCAAGCGGTTAATTGAGTTTAATCCGTGGAATCTATCGTTATTCGGGATTACTGATTTGGCGAATATATTCGGCGAGCCGTGATTGTAGATCAATCAAGCTTTGCCACTTGTGGAAACTCAGCACCATACGATCCGGCCCATTCTCACTAGCCGATTGAATTAAGGAACGCATGCGAATATGTACGAAGCTCATGAGATCGGCCAGTTGTGCTGCTTGACCAGGTGAAAGTCGCTCTGGTAAGCCTGGCGGATCCAAAACGTTCATCGCCGCCCGTATTTCCGTGTCATCAGCACAATTCAACTCAAACCCCAGATCAGGTCTGGATTCCAGGGAATGATCCGTACCCGATTCATCGCCCGAACTGCTCAGGCGTAAATCTTGCAAGCGTTTTGCAATCTGCTCACGGGAACCAAACAATAGCACGCTACGACCTACCGAGATAAGATCTCCATAACGCAGAATCCGAAGTTGAATATCCTCACCATTTACTTTTGTGCCGTTGGTACTGCCGAGATCGGTGAGAACCATACGATCATGATCTAGCTGAATTTTGGCGTGAAAACGACTTATCCGCTCATCGTTTAGCTGGATATCATTGCCCTCTTCACGACCAACGGTGATCGGCAGCTCCAAATCTTGATACGAATGACCACGGTCAGCGCCGTCGAGCACTCGCAGCGTTAATGATGTATCGACAGGTTGCTGTTCGCTCATGGAATATAAGTCCTCGCAGCCGATTATATTCGTATAACACTGAGAAATCAGAAAAAAACTCTTCCTAATTACCGGAAGTTAAATCTTCTACTAACGGCTGAGGGTTATTTTTAGACCTCTTTGGAGTCAATCCAGGACATCAGCTTACGTAGTTTTCGACCGACCACTTCAATTCCATGGTCATGGTCAAGTTGACGTCGACTCTTGAAGTTCTCGGCACCACTTTTGTGTTCAGCGATCCAATTTCGAGCAAAAATACCATCTTGAATTTCACTGAGGACGCGTTTCATCTCTGCTCGAGTCTCATCCGTGATAATACGTGGACCAGACATATAGTCACCGTACTCCGCAGTATTGGAAACGCTATAACGCATATAACTGAGTCCACCCTGATAGAATAGGTCGACGATGAGTTTAAGTTCGTGCAAGCATTCGAAGTATGCCATTTCGGGTTGGTAACCGGCATCGACAAGTGTTTCGAAGGCGGCTTTTACCAGTTCACTAACACCACCACACAACACAACTTGTTCACCGAACAGGTCTGTTTCGGTTTCTTCAGCAAAGGTTGTTTCAATAACACCACCGCGAGTTGCACCGATTCCTTTTGCATAGGCAAGTCCCAGAGCGTGAGTTTCAGCACTGGCACCGTCACTTAAGGCAATCAATCCGGGGACACCACCGCCAACTTCATATTCTGATCGTACTAGATGGCCTGGTCCTTTGGGGGCAATCAGCAGCGCGTCGTTTTCGGACGGAGGGTCAATGAATCCAAAGTGGATATTGAAACCATGCGAGCACATGAGGATATTGCCTGCGGATAGATTTTCACAAATCTGGTCACGAAAAATATCTCCCTGCACTTCATCTGGTAACAAAATGTTTATCAGATCGCCAGCTTGGGTAGCTTCCGCGAGTGATACAGGTTCGAAACCATGGCTTACAGCAAGATCATAATTGGCACTGCCAGGGCGTTGGCCGACGACCACGTTACAACCGCTTTCACGAAGGTTTTGCGCTTGGGCATGTCCCTGCGAGCCGTAGCCAAGGATGGATATTGTTTTATCTTTCAAAAGAGAAAGATCCGCATCGTCGTCATAATAAATCGTAGCTGCCATCAAATTCACCTGTTGTTATTGCTATCGTAAATAGTCGTAAGGACTTAAGTTGTTTAGTTTAACACTGTTTTGTATTTGTTTATTCTGCGACTGCATCGCTGCGAATCATCGCAATACGTCCGGTACGAACGAGTTCCTGAATTCCAAACGATCGCATCCGTTCGATAAAGGCTTGTAGTTTTTGTTCGCTACCGGAGATTTCAATCATAATTTCTGTAGCACCAACATCAACGATGCGTCCACGGAAAATATCTACTAACTCGCGTATTTCACTACGTTGCGCACCCGAATCACTGCTGACCTTAATCAACATCAAGTCGCGTTCAACATTAGGCAAAGCACCAACATCGGTAACTTCAACAACCGTAACGATCTTTTCGAGTTGCTTTTCCAATTGTTCTAAGACACCTTCATCGCCAATGACAACAAATGTCATACGAGACAACTCTGGCTTCTCGGTAGCGCCTACTGCTAATGAGTGGATATTAAAATCCCGCGAGGCGAGCATACCCGAAACATGGGCCAGTACGCCGGGGACGTTTTGAACTAAAGCTGAAATGACGTGACGCATAGTGTTATGGAGGAAATAATGTAGATAATTTGGAGTGCGGCAAGCGTAAAGAACCGCCGGTATGCTATCTATGCATCGTAAACTGGACTACCCGAATCGACAAGTCCTAGAAACTTCACGGA
>CAWVZW010000200.1:0-2801 GCA_963934735.1 uncultured Planctomycetaceae bacterium | reverse complement strand
ACCTTCATCGGCAACGATTCGCTGTCGACGGTTTGTCCCGCCATCATTCCGCCAAGCGGTATTTCTGCGGTCGCCACCAAATTAAGGTTGGAGTTTTCGATGCTATAGATTTGAGTCTCGGGTCCACGTGGAATATATCCCGTACCATGCAAAATTTCGGAGTAGGCGAGGTCAGGAGTAATAACAGGCGTAAAACCATTTTTCACTAAATGGTTTACGGCATATTGCTGCATGGCAAGTTCCAACAACACTCCATCATTTCTTAAAAAGTAAAATCCGTGACCAGCAATCCGAGCTCCTGCTTCAAAATCGATCATGTCATGTTTGTCACCCAACTCAACATGATCCAAAATATCAAAGTCAAACTTAGCTGGTTCGTGCTGGCCGCGACGTATTTCTAGGTTTGACTTATCATCTTCACCAATCGGCGCTGCGGGATGCGTCATATTGGGTATTTGCGACTGCAGTTCTACAATTTGACTCTCTAAATCATCATGGGCCCGCTGGCAATCGTCTTTCGCTGCTCGCAAATCCCGGCCTTCCGCCTTCCGCTGCTCACGTTCTTCATCAGAACTAGCCTGCCCAATGGTCTTTGAAACTTCATTGGCTTGACGGTTAAGCGACTCAACCTCTATCAATAGTTGTCGGCGTTGTCCCTCGAGCTCCACCAATAACGGTACATCCGCGGTGGCTCCACGTAGTTCACAATTTTTTGCTACATCAGCAGCGTTTTCGACAATGAATTTTCGATCAAGCATCAATCACTTTTCCCTTACTCTCTTACTCTTGCAATTTTATATTTATCCGTAGTGAAACTTCTAATATAAGTTCACTAAATTCCGCACGATTCTATTCGTCTGTTCTTTTAATTTTGCTTATTTCTTGCCACAAGCTCGCACTAGCTTTAGTCCCACGATAAAAATCTTCGAGTGAGAATTTTTCATTAGGCCCATGAGTATTATCATCGTCCAATCCCCACCCTAATAATAACGTATCGACTCCCAGCAATTCACGTAAAACTGTGACGACAGGAATCGAGCCACCTTCACGAATAAATACTGGTGTGACGCCAAACCCTTGCTCGATTGCGGCAGCGGCAGCGGCCATGTAAGGGCTATCTAAATCGACTACCACACCAGGTGCTCCATGGTGATGCTTGACTTTCATGCGAATTCCATCGGGCACTAAATCTTGCAACATTTTTTCTATCGCTGCACCAATTTTTTCGGGATCTTGGTTCGGAACCAAGCGGCAGCTAAACTTAGCGCCACTCTTTCCTGGCAGCACAGTCTTGGCTCCTTCGCCTTGATAGCCACCCCAGATTCCGTTGATGTCCAACGTAGGTCGCGCCCAGCGGCGTTCCAGTGTTGTATAACCAGTTTCACCGTGCACCGTGTCCACGCCAACCTTTTCCATGAACTGCTGCTCATTGAACGGCAAGGCTGCAAACTGCTCTCGTTCACGCTGTTCTAACTCAACAACGTCGTCGTAAAATCCCGGAATTTGGATCCGCCCCTGATCGTCAACAAGTGCACTGAGCATCTGAGTCAACGCGTTGAGCGGATTATAAACTGACCCGCCAAAGGTTCCAGAATGCAAATCTTGCTTCGGGCCTTCTAGGAACACTTCGAAATAAACGATCCCTTTTAAACCGTAGGTAATCGCCGGCTGGTCTTTCGCAAACTGGCTCGTATCGCTAATGACCGCTATGTCACAAGCTAAACGGTCACGGTACTGCTCCAGAAACGGCTCCAAGTTGGAACTGCCACATTCCTCTTCACCTTCAATCACATACTTTAGTTGAACCGGCAACGACCCGACGGTATCCATCCACGCTTGGGCGCTTTTAATGTGTGTCAACATTTGGCCCTTGTCATCGGTGGCGCCACGTGCCACGACATTGCCATCGCGAACCACGGGCTCAAATGGTGGTGAAATCCATTCGTCGAGTGGATCCGGGGGCTGAACATCGTAATGGCCGTAAACCAAAACAATGGGAGCTCCAGCAACAGCGGGCGTCTCCGCATAAACGATCGGATGCCCTTTCGTCTGAACAACCTCAGTCGTAAAACCCATCGATTGAAATTGATCCGCTACCCAGTTTCCAGCTTTGGCAACTTCAGCTGAAAATTGACTATCCGTGCTGACGCTAGCCATCCGTAATAACTCGAACAATTCGTTCTCATTACGCTCGCGATGATCCGTCAAATATTGTTCTATTTCCTGCATAGCCATTTCCTCTTATTTCCTTGTACGGCCCAAGCAAACTTGTACCCTTAATGGATTACCGGTCCAATGGATTCAAGTTTTTTAGCGGAGGATATTACAAGTATTCCCGTTGTCTGAAACGTACAATATAATAACTTCGCTTGGTCTCGGCTATTGTAGCTTGCCACAATCACCACTTTCCCACAGCCGTTTATTCGATCCATGTCGAACACTGCCCCCACAATCGCCCCCACAACCGACACGCGGCCCAAGCAACAGCCACGCTACAATGTCATTTTGTGGAATGATGAAGACCACACGTTTGAATATGTAATTGACATGCTGCAAGAACTGTTTGGATTTCCTCCAGAAAAGGGCTTTACGATTGCTAGTAAAGTGGACGAAGATGGAAAGGCTGCCTGCCTAACAACGACGCTCGAACATGCCGAGTTAAAACGAGATCAAATCCATGCCTTTGGAAATGATCCCGTCGTCTCAGAATGCCAAGGTTCCATGTCAGCAACCATCGAACCGCTAGAATAATTAACTACGGCAAAACACTATGTCTGGAAAACTCAAAACTCTGACCCTCG
>CAWVZW010000199.1:0-2929 GCA_963934735.1 uncultured Planctomycetaceae bacterium | reverse complement strand
AAAATCGACGGACGATCGTTTGCACCACAATTACGTAATCCAAATCATGACAAACCATGGAGAGCTTGGTGCCTAAGTCAATATTGTGAAGTTCGAGTGGTGCGAAACCAGAGATTCAAACTGTTTTCAAGCGGTCAGTTTTATGACCTATCAGTCGATCCGCGAGAACAAAACGATCTGCAAGGCAGCCTCGAATTACGCAACGATCAAGCAACCAAGGCTGCGCATCGGAACCTACAGAAAATCCTCGACGACCTGCCTGCTAATGCAAAACTTCCTTGGGAATTTCGCAGCATCTCAGCGCGGCAAATACAAGCAGCTAAACAATAACGTCTTTTCTTGTCAGCACGCCGCACCTCGCGATACGGTTATTTCTCTTCTGTACCATAAAATGGAAATAGCTCTTGCAGTCGTTTCTTGGACGGACGTGCCCCATACTCACAAATTTCAAACGCCTCCGCATATTTCACTTTACTGCCGACCTCTAAGCCATAGGCTCGAATCAATTCTTCACGAAATCGATTTGCTTCGCCGCCTTGCCGCCGCGCCCAACGTTCGTGCAACCAAGCTCTTCGTTCTTGTGGTGCACTGGCCGGTGGTACCAGTGCCAGACGCTCCGCACTGCCACCCGCGCCACCTTCAAAGGCTTGCGAAACTAACGCCGTCAAGGCATCCACTTTTTGGTCAAACACACTGTCAAGCGAGACAACGACGTCTGCAGTAAAGGGATAGGGTTTTGTAAAGCGATCGCTGGAATACAAAAACACTGGGTTTTTCTTTAAGTGCGGAACGTCGGGGCAGAAAAATGGTACCGTCACCATGAACGCTGCGTCTTGTACAAGGATGCCCGTATATCGATGATCGGGATGATAGTCCCAGGGTCGATGTGAAATGACAATATCCGCATTCCATTCACGGATGATTTTGCAGATAGTTTTACGATTCTCAAGTGTCGGCAGCAACTCCCCATCGTGAATATCAAGTACTTTAGAGGTAGCTCCCAGTCGCTTAGCAACTTCCGCCGATTCCGCAGTTCGGCGTTTGGCAAGTTCCCCGCCAGCCATCTTCCAATGACCAATGTCACCATTTGTTACAGACACTAACAAAACGTGATGACCAAGATTAGCCCACATCGCAGCCGTACCGCCACTCTTGTATTCCGCATCATCAGGGTGGGCGCCAAAACAAACAATACGCAGTTTTCCGTCATCTTCGTCGCCGCTAGTCGTTGACTGAGCTGTACAAATGATCGCGGGATGGGTCAACAAAACAATCAAAGACAAGAATTGTAGCGTAAGACGTTTCAACATAATCTGGGTTCACTTTCTTTAAGGGTCACTTTTCTGCTACATTCATTTTACCGAATTTCACCTCCCCGTAGGCCCTCTACCAATAAATTACAAAACCACACCATGCGATCATTGTTTCTAAAACCCATACTTGTTTTCATTTGTAGCTGCGGATTGTCTCAGGAGCTTTCGTCTCTAGCTCAAGCCCAAGAGGTTATGCGGGATGTTTCTTTTAAAGCAAACTATGATGGATCCAATCAGAAATATATCGAACTGCTGCCCGCTGGTTTTGACAACAAGCAACGACACAACGTGTTGATTACCTTGCACGGACATGGCAGTGACCGCTGGCAATTCATTAATCAACCGCGCGGTGAATGCGCTGGAGCTAGACAGGTAGCTGCGCGACATAAGATGATTTTAATCTCGCCAGACTATCGCGCTAAAACATCGTGGATGGGTCCGGCAGCCGAAGCCGATCTAGTGCAAATCATTGACACACTCAAAACCCAATACCGAATTGATAAGATCATTTTGCTCGGCGGTTCGATGGGCGCAACGGGAGCATTAACTTTTACCGCATTACATGCAAATCTGATCGATGGCGTTGTGGCCTTAAACGGTACCGCAGATTTAGTACATTATCCTAACTTCAGCGCAGCGATTGCCGCATCGTTTGGGGGAACGCCAGCAGAAGTTCCTGATGAATATAAGCGTCGCAGCGCGATCTATTTCCCCCACAAATTCACAATGCCAATTGCCTGTACAACGGGGGCAAAAGACAGCGTCGTACCACCTCAGAGTGTTCTGATGCTTCTCAAGCAAGTTAAACCTTTTTCGAAACATGTGCTGAGTATCCATCGCCCTGCTGGTGGGCACAGTACGACCTTAGAGGATACGATCCAAGCGACCGAATTTGTACTGACAGCGCTGAGGGATTGAGGCTTGAGGGGTTTTTAGGCCGGCGGCGTTGCTGTTACGGCTTGTGTGTAGGTGGTCTGCAAAGCTGCGTCAGTCTGAGTATGAGTTCCACGGTAAACAAACAGCAAACCGAGGCGCGATTGTTCGGTGAGGTTCGCGTTAGAATGGTGGACAATTTCACAGTGATGAATGGTTGCATCACCAGGAGCAAGTGTCGCGCAAAATTGCTCAGATTTGGGTGTATCAGGCGCTGTGGCCAATCCAATCGAATTGCCCGGTATTCCCGATGGTTTACTAGGTAACATGCCAGATTTGTGGGAGCCTTTGATGAAGTAAACAGAACCGTTCTCAACGGTAACCGAGTCAATCGCTACCCACACGGTTAACATATCAGGCGGCGTCTGGCAAAAATAGGCATTGTCCTGATGGTACGGCACGCTAGAACCAATCCGCGCAGGCTTGCTAAATGTTTCCACACCCTTCAGTACCGGTTCGCCTTGAACCAAAGCTGCAATCAGCTCGGTCATTTCCCGCCGCTGCCCAAGCTCCTTGAAATACTCATTGTGTTGCTCTAGTCGCCACAGATTACGAATCGTCTTACCATCGGCTTCACGCGTACAAGCGTCCTTCGGTTTCGACGGTAAATCTTCGCGAATATAACGATCTAACTCGGACCTGATCTGAGCAACCGTGTCAGCTGAAAAGAACTCCCGAATCCG
>CAWVZW010000198.1:0-2951 GCA_963934735.1 uncultured Planctomycetaceae bacterium | reverse complement strand
AAGAATCAGACCTAATGGGTGATGAAATTTTGAATCTGGATCTCGGTGGATCGTCGGACGATGATACTCAATTTGGTGTTGGCGAAGAATCAGACCTACTGGGTGATGAAGTCTTGAATCTGGATCTCGGTGGATCGTCTGACGATGAAACTCAATTTGCTATAGGCAATGACGGCTTTAAAGTTGCCGAAGATGAGTTGGTTCTCGGTGGCGAGGAAATGCCCGTTGACGCAGGCGGTAGCGATGTGGCCTTAACTGCTGGAAACAGTGGCATCAATTTATCGAGTCCACACGACAGCGGGATTTTTCTGGAAGGCGATGTGCTAGATCTTTCTGCGGAAAGTGGTAGCTCACTGGAATTACCCGGTGTCGACGACGAGTTTATTCTCGGCGGCAAACCCGATGATGAAATGTCCGACAGTGGATCTCAAGTCATAGCCTTGTCAGATTCAATTGCGTTTGGCGAAGACACAGCAACAATCGTACAACCTCAAGGTGCTGCAGACCCATTCGCAATACCGCCAGGACCTGATCCTTTCGCAGTTCCCGATCCCGCCATGCAAACTGATCCTTTCGCGATGCCGCAACAAGGCGGCGGCCAACCAGCTGAACCAGAAATGGTCGCCAGTAGTGAAGTGCTCGCACCAGTCATGCAAGAAGCCAGCTATGGGTTCTTTAATGTGTTCAGCCTGTTCATGGTGTTCGTTATGCAAGTTGCGATTTTCGTCATGTTAATCGACCTTGTCAAAAACTTATGGGGACATCATGCCGAAACACCATCAGAAATTTCTACCATGCTGATCAAATCAGCCGGAGAACTCAAAAACGGTCAAAATGCTTGGATGGTTCTCACCATAGCCGCTTGTGTATTTTTTATCGCCATTATCGTCGGCTGGATTCTCGACCGCAGCCGAAACAAGTAGTCGTTGATCGCACGATATTCGGCAGAAAAAAGGAATCGCTGTCGAGGAATATTCGTCGATAATAACGGCTCTAAAGCCCTGCTAGATCGCCCGTGCTTGGGCTATAATTAATCCTTGAGTAGACAATCACATTAGACTCGAAAATGTGTCCATAACAGGGTTTTCCAGTCACATGTTGAACGCCTAAAAGATTCATCAAATCTGCCAAGCAGGTTTCCCACCACACGTTTGCCCCATTTCTTCAATATCCAGCACTAGAGCTTTAGAATTTAATGGCCCATCCACAGCTCGTTACCGCCGAACAGTCAGCTCCCGTCCGAGCGGTTCTACGATGCTATGAGTTTTTTGCATCACTCAAATTGGCCGTTGTGATGATCTTCTCCATGGCTTTTACCCTCGGTTACGCAACCTTTGTAGAAGCGGCCTATGGCACTCCGGTGGTTCAGTTTTTCGTATATCAAACATGGTGGTTCAACGCCCTTAATTTTACATTGGGCGTCAACATTTTCTGCGCAGCGGCAATTCGCTATCCATGGAAGCGTTATCAAACCGGTTTTGTAATTACCCACATCGGACTGATGACTTTGCTAGTCGGTGCCGCTATCGGACGAAAATATGGCGTCGATGCTCAAATCCCTGTCTTCGAGCATAAAATGGAAAACTACGCCTTCGACCGTGGACGTATGTTTTTTGACCTCGAAATTGTCGATGACCACTCCGAATCGAGTCAACATAACCATGATGAATTTGTCCATTCACAAATGCGGGTACCCTTTCTCGCTGGACCATTTAACTGGGAAGATTATGAAAGCCAATTTGGCTACACGCTCGCGGGTGGAAAAAAGTTTATCGGCATCCAAGGTTTACTCAAAAACGGTTTACGGTGGTCGAGCGGCCATATATTTAAACTCGCACAACGGCACGAGCCCAACGATATCGTCATTGACCAAACGCTTATTCACGAAGGGCAAAGCAATGGGCAACAACTGAAGATTGAGGTCGTGGATTTTCAGGCAGATTCGCGTAATTCGTCACTTCCAAGAGTTGAAATTGTATTGAGTAATCCGCCGGAACAATTTCTCGATGAAAACACGGGGAAACAAGAAGAACGTCCGGGGGCATTCAATGCTGAATCACCGAATGCATTTCCAATTACGATCATGCCCTTGTCCGACGCTTTAGCAGCGATCTACGGTGACATCTATCCCTATGGATTCAGCCAACCCCAACAGGCCGGTGGTGGCAAAGTCATGTTGTGGATAGCACCCGATGCAGAATACCGGGCTGCCTTTCTCGAAGGAGCGCCCATTGGCGATCTCGGCGTTAAAGGTCGAGTCGTGTTACGTATTGCCGGAACAACCCACCAATTGGAATTAGACGCACCACAAGAAGATGGCATCATTGAATTGCCCAACTCAGACTACAAAGTAAAAGTTCTCGGACTGTGGAATGACACTGTCGAAGGCCGCCCCGGTACACCCGGCACAACCTACGGTTACTCTAATAACTTGCAACAGGCCGAGCCAGAATCACCAGCGGCTCATTTGCAAGTTCTAGATAAAGATGGGGATCCTTGGGGACGAGAAATATTGTTGTTCGCCAATAAGCCGCATCACAATGTATTTGACTTTGATCAAAAGATTTACGGAACCTATTGGTTTGACTTTTCAAAGAAATCGATTCAGCCTTTCGGCGGCGATCCTGCTGCTCGGGAACAAGTTTATTCACGCATTGAATTCCTGCAAGGCGATAATGACATACTGTATTACCGCTATTGGAATCGCCGCACCAACAAATTAGTTTCTGTCGGTAGCCTCATCGACGACGGTGGCGTCAATAGTGCTGTTGATGGTTTTCAGATGCCACAGTTCAAATCACCGCTACGGTTTTACGTCAATGATTTCGAGTCCAGCGATAAACCTCGGCCTACCAGCCAGGCATTACCGTTTAACAGAGACTTACAAATCGTGCAACGGCGAGTGATGGCCTTAGTGCGAGTCACCTTTGGCACGACGACCGAAGAGCATT
>CAWVZW010000197.1:0-2991 GCA_963934735.1 uncultured Planctomycetaceae bacterium | reverse complement strand
CAGAAGTCGCGGATGACTCAGATGGTACGGACGAGCCAGAGGAATAATTAGCACTTAATGTTCATGCCGAAGTAGGACGAGGCCCAACACGAGCAGGAGATTGAGTGATGTCCAAATCCGCATTGATTACTGGGATCACCGGACAAGACGGTGCATATTTAGCGAAACTGCTGCTTGAAAAAGGGTATCAAGTTCACGGCATGCACCGCCGCACGAGTACCGACAGCCTCGAACGACTCACGGATATAGCGGATCAGATCCACTTGCACCACGGAGATATGCTCGATGAACTATCGGTATTACGGTTATTAGAAAAAATCGAGGCGACGGAAGTCTACAACCTAGCCGCTCAGAGCTTTGTACCTATTAGCTGGGAAGAACCGCTACATACTGCAGACGTGACCGCCTTGGGTGTCACTCGACTACTCGAAGCGATTCGGCAGGTAAATCCTCAAATCAAAATGTACCAAGCTAGTAGCAGTGAAATGTTTGGTAAAGTGCAAGAAACTCCGCAAACCGAAACAACGCCTTTCTGGCCGCGTAGTCCGTACGGTGTTGCCAAGGTATATGGTTATTGGATCACCGTTAACTATCGCGAAAGCTATGATATGTTCGCCTGCAACGGAATTCTGTTCAATCACGAATCGCCTCTCCGCGGAAAAGAATTCGTCACGCGGAAAATTACAGATGCCGTCGCCCGTATTAAACTCGGAGTGCAAACTCAACTCAGCCTTGGTAATCTTGATGCCTGTCGCGACTGGGGATTTGCCGGCGATTACGTACATGCCATGTGGCTGATGCTGCAACAAAAAACAGCTGATGACTATGTCATTTCCACCGGCGAACAACACAGTGTTCGTGAGTTCTGTGATATTGCATTCGCCAATGTCGGCCTAAAAACGGAAGACCATGTCGTTACCGATCCACGGTTCTTGCGCCCCGCCGAAGTCAATACACTTCTGGGCGACTCTAGCAAAGCTCAGGACAAACTTGGCTGGCAACGAAAGGTCGACTTTCAACAGTTAGTGACCATGATGGTCGAAGCGGATCTGCAACGCGTTGAACAAGAAATACGGACTCAGAAATAGCACAACATAAAGGACGAAAGATACCGTGCGCGCCATCATTACAGGAGGATCGGGATTCGTCGCTCAGCACCTCGCACAACACCTTTTCGAATGTGGCGATGACGTTCTTTTGACTCTGCGAACTGATGAGGGTAACTGTCCATACCCAACACTGCATTGGGATATCACGGCGCCGATGGACCCTGCGGTCAAACAGACCGTAGAACAATTTAAGCCTGACACAGTTTTTCACCTCGCAGCAATAAGCACTCGAGACATCTGTGGATTTGCAGAGCCCTCAGCAGCAGCCATGGCTGTGAATGTCCAAGGAACACAGCATGTGATCGATCTATGTAAGTCGTTATCAACAAAACCGCTGCTACTCTTTACCAGCAGCGTCTACGTTTATGGATCCCGTCGTGAGGCTGTTGAGAATGTACCTGAAGACAACTCTCCAGCCCCGGATAACGGTTATGGTCTAAGTAAGTTGCTTGCTGAGCAGTTACTACGATCAAACGATTCACGACTACAGTGGGTGATCGCTCGCAGTTTCCAGCACAGTGGACCAGGTCAAAGCGGTTCATTGTTGGTGCCCGACTGGATTAGTAAGTTGCAACACCGACCTACCAATATTACGGTTGGTAATCTCGATACTTGGATTGACATTAGTGACGTGCGGGACGTAGTGCGCGGCTATCGCCTTATTGCTCAACCTCAATTCAATCACCAGACGTTTAATGTTGGCAGTGGGAAAGCCACCCGCAGTGGTGAAATTATGGAAATTCTACAGAACCTAATCGATATTCGCTGTGAAATAGAAGAATTACAACCAGGGACACATTACTTACCGATTGCAGATATTTCACATATTACCAAACAAACCAATTGGACTCCCACGATATCAATTACACAAATGCTGCAAGACTGCCTCGAGTGACCGTTTAAGGGTAGATCATTTGTGTTACGTCGAGGTTGTTACCTCAAAGCCAAGAAAGTCATCCCATGTGTGGACGCTTTACATTACGCACATCATTGAATTTACTGGGCGAGCATTTTTTATTCAGTATGTCACCTGATATTTCTCTCCCTCAGAAATACAATATCGCACCCACACATAGCGTTGCCACACTGACGGCACCACTTGGTCAACGGCAACTCCATTGGATGCACTGGGGATTGATACCCAGTTGGTCCAAAGACCCCTCTCGCGCAAGCCGCATGATCAATGCCCGCAGCGAAACACTCCATGAAAAGCCATCTTTTCGCCAAGCATTTCAAAAGCGTCGCTGCCTCATTCTTGCTGATGGCTATTATGAGTGGCGAAACAAACAGCCTTTTTTCATTCACCGCCGCGACCACCAACCCTTTGCGTTTGCCGGTCTGTGGGAAAGCTGGACTCCTTCTCAAGCATCGACTGAATCGAGGCACGATACGCCACAGCCTCTCCAATCCACGACAATCATCACGACTGAGGCTAATCAATTCGCCGCGCCCATACATCACCGCATGCCCGTCATCTTAAATCCTAATAATTACGATCGCTGGTTAGCGGATGACGCCAGCCAAATTGACACACTTCAATCTCTGTTAGTGGACCCCGCCAATTCCAATGAGATGGCGTCCTTTGAAATGACAGCAGTCTCTCGGCATGTCAACAAAGTTGCCAATGATGACCCTCAATGCATTGACCCCTCGGCTACTCAGCAGGAACTTTTCTAAGCGTATAGTACGCTTCTGCGGGAAAAAATGTGCTGTCATTGAACGTCAAGTTACGTATGCGAATATCGTATACAAATCCTGCTCGCATCTCAGTAATCGACAAATGTACAACTCGACCTTCCGCGGACACTCGCACAGCAGTAATTCTCTCGCTTCGTCGATCTCGGTCATCTCCACCATAGGACGTTGTGGAATCACGTGTTGC
>CAWVZW010000196.1:0-3117 GCA_963934735.1 uncultured Planctomycetaceae bacterium | reverse complement strand
CCACCGCCATTCCGGTGGTTGAATCTACAACGTCATAGGTCATGCCCAGATCAATCACGCCACGCGCCTTAATCAGCAGCAATTCGCTCGTCATTTCTGTGTCGCCGTAAACTCGAATGTCTTCCTTAAGCTTGAAGGCCTTCTGTTTTGAGTAGAACGCGAGGTTTCCGTGCGTATCGTATATGTGAAATGCAGCGCCAAATATCTTGAACACTTTCCGCCGGATAATATATTCATTCTGATGATAAACAGGATTCGTGTAATCAACAGCCGCCGCTGGAGTTCCGACTGCGGTCGCTGGCTGCGTGTATGGATTTGCTTCTACTGGGTCTTGCCCAGCGTTGTCGGTCTCGTTATCCATTTTAAGTTCCTTTGAGAATGGCGGTATGCATCAATAAGTACGTCAGCCTTTAGTTGATGAACTAAATTGTAGCCGTTGCGTCCAACACGCTGCAAACAAACCGCCGACAAATTTTGCGCGATATCTTTTACTGTTCAGTATTTGCCGGCGGTTCGGCATCCAGTACCTCTCGCGCCGCTAACGCGCGTTCAAACCAAGGAACCCAACGCAACCAAAGAGGGAAAAACATCAACGCCCCGACCGCTGCGCAAATCAGATAAACTTTAGGCGGGTCCCAACCGAAGGTGACCAGTCCCAGTTTCAGCAAGAAGTTCCCGATAATAAATCCGATCATGGTCGTAACGGTATTCATGCCAATGAACCGACCGCGGTTTTCATCGTTCGTAAGAACCTGCAACAATGACTGCAGCGGAATCATATAGAATCCAGCGAAGAAACCGCTGACGGATAACATCGCGACGGTCAACACGTAGCTCTTGGGTATAAAGGCCAAAATGGTAAAGCCGACCGTCATGCCAACTGCTCCAATCAAAATGAAACGAGGACGCACACGCTGCTTGCTGAGCTGTCCTACCATGACGCCTCCGACACCTATAGAAACTGCGAGAAATGCTCCCTGTGCGGATGCCTTGAAATCACTTATACCCAAGTAGTCGCCGTACTCCGTCATGTTCAGAAGTGCGATCCCTGGAATAATAAAGAATATGGCAAACGCACCAGTCACCGCCAGCAAGGGGGTTCCCGCCGCCTGCCGAATCATATCAATGTTAATTCCAAAAAAACCATAAAAGCCATATCGGATCTTGATATCTGGGTTTTTCGGAGATAACTTTGGCAACCGAGTCGCGCACCAGAGTCCGACCACCGCCAAAACCAACATACATACGCCGGGGATCAACAACCAAGTAACCGCTTCGTGCATTACCGGTATTTTTTCAGTTAGATTTTCCAGCATCTCCGGCGGCATCTGTGGATCGACTAAGTCCCGACCAACGTAAGTGGCCTTGTAATGATCAGAAAAGAAACCACCAACGGCGGCACCCAGCACGACAGCAACATTACTCACCATCCCCAGAATCCCGTTGGCGTTAGTGATTTGGTGACGCTCAACTAACTCCGGAATGATTCCCAATTTTGTTGGTGAAAATAGCGTACTTTGGACGCCAAGCAAAAACACACAGAAAATCGCGGTTACGAAGGATCCGAACAATAATGCTGCAATACAAAACAAAGCCAGCATGATTTCCCATATTTTCACAACCAGCACTACATTTCGCTTGCTGTATTTATCCGCAAACTGACCTGTGAATCCGGCTAGAGCGATAAACGGAAGCGAAAAAATAAGAGAGACATAGACGTTTCCCCCTTTACCAAAGTGATGAAACCAAATTCCACCGGTGGCAACGGACATTATCACAAATTGTTTGAAGATATTGTCATTTGCCGCTCCAAATGCCTGCAATACATTGAGGCTCGTAAAACCATTGTTCCCCTTTAAACTTGCCATCCACTACCCCCTCGGCGCCAAGAACCAATCAAGCTGATATTGTGGTCGATTGTACTGTAACGGAGTCGTAAATACGATATTAAACAAATTCAATTAGCTCCCATCGCCGAGGAACCGTCGTCTCGCTCAATGGACGTCGGATTCTACCCGCCGCTGAAATTATTATGAGGGGAAATCTTCCTCGTGGAAATGTTAATGACAATTTATTTGGAAATAGCCTGTCCAGATTCTCCACCGACGGTAGTTAATAAGAGTGGCCAGTAAGTCACCATTTTGTACAAGATACCGCGTTAAAAACTATCAGCTACCATTGAAAATTCAATTGTTGTACAATACTCCGTACGGTAATTAAGCGTTTTACGGCATTTCCCAATGAACACTTTCACAAGGACATTATGTCACGTCAACTAACAACTCTTACCATATTATTCTGCGTGGTAAACTCCATCTTTGCCGCAGAAGACACCCGTCCCGCGTTAAATGCGGAACAGGTTAAGTTCTATATAGATCAAGTCGCCCCCATTTTGGTCAATAACTGCTTCGCTTGCCATGGCCCTGGTTCCAGCGTCAAGGGCGAGCTTTATTTGGGCAACCGCCAGGACATTCTCAAGGGTGGTGAAACCGGCCCCGCTGTCGACCTAGAGAACCCTATGGACAGCCTCATCATTCAAGCAATGCTGTATGAGGGCATGGAGATGCCTCCCAAAGGGAAATTACCACAATCTCAGATCGACATAATAGTTAAGTGGATTACAAATGATTTGCAGATCCCGCCGGATCGCGAAACCGAACGACCGGTAGCACCCAAAAGCAAGTACAACACTGAGATCAACGACCAAACTAAATCACTCTGGCAGCACCAGCCTGTTGCTCCATCCAAACCGCCTACGGTTAAGAACAAGAAATGGACAACGAACGCCATTGACCATTATGTGTTGTCCAAATTGGAAAAAGCTAAGATCACGCCAAATCAACCCGCCGCTAAAGCGCACTTGATTCGCCGCGCCTATTATGATTTGACCGGACTCCCGCCAACCATCGAGGCCGTTGAGAAATTTGTTGATGATCAGGACCCCGCAGCCTATGAAAAGCTGATCGATACATTACTTAAGTCGCCTCAGTACGGAGAGAAATGGGGGCGTCACTGGCTAGATTTAGTTCGTTATGCAGAGACCAATAGTTACGAACGCGACGGAACCAAACCTTTCGCGTGGCGATACCGCGACTACGTCATCCGCAGTTTTAACGA
>CAWVZW010000195.1:0-3143 GCA_963934735.1 uncultured Planctomycetaceae bacterium | reverse complement strand
GCAGGATTCGAACCTGCGACCTACGGATTAGAAGTCCGTTGCTCTATCCAACTGAGCTATGGGCGCTTGGTATGGCTTCTGCAAATAGAAGCTTCGACACAGTATAACAGCTTAGACAAAGATTGATTACCTCCGTTATTCTAATCTGCGCTGTTCAGGGTACAATCTGTTACATAAACGGTACACAATCATCGCTTTCACAGAGCATCCACTAATCGTGATCACCCTCGAACAAATCACTGAACTTATTGAGCACCGCCGGACGATCAAACCAATTGATGCTAGCGGTGAACCAAATTACCTCGATAAATCGATTCCTCAGAAAACCCTCGAACAACTTCTTGAAAACGCTAACTGGGCTCCCACGCATGGCCTCACCGAACCATGGCGATTCACCATTTTTCAAGACGATGCTCGTGGTAACCTCGCCTCTAAACTTTCCCAGACGTACACCAAACATCTTTTGCCAGCAGACTTTTCGCAGGCGAAACACGACAAACTAATCGCCTACGCAAAACACACTTCCGCTGCAATTGCACTCGGCATGCAAAGACACGTTGGCAAAATTCCCGGTGAGGAAGAAGTCATCGCCGTTGCCTGTGCCGTGCAAAACTTGCACCTCGCCGCAACCGCTGCTCAACTCGGTGGCTTCTGGTCCACTTCACCTATTTATGACCTTCCGGAATTGCGAGATTATTTTGGCTTTACCGGTTCTGAAGACCGTTGTCTCGGAATCTTCTATTTAGGCTATCCTAAAAACCAATGGCCGACACGAAAACGAACAACCCCCGGCGATATCACGAAAAAGACTAATTGGAGAAATTAAACAGATGAAAATTGAAGCAATCCGAGTTTACCAAGTCGACCTGCCGCTGCATGAAGGTTCCTATAATTGGTCCGGTGGTAAATCGGTACAAGTTTTTGATAGTAATATTGTCGAAGTGATCACCGACGATGGTACTGCCGGTTACGGTGAATGCTGCCCGCTGGGACCATTTTATCTGCCAGCCTATGCTGACGGCGTTCGTAGCGGTATCCGGGAACTTGGACCACATTTGATTGGTCAAGATCCTCTACTGCTCGGACCTCTGAATCGCCTAATGGACAAAGCCCTCCGTGGACACCCCTATGTGAAGTCGCCGATCGATATTGCTTGTTGGGATATTAAAGGGCAGGTCGCCAACCTTCCCGTCTGCGAATTACTCGGCGGACGCTATGGTGATGATTTTGTGCTCTACCGTGCCATCTCTCAACAAGATCCCGCTGCGATGGCTGACAATGTCCAGTCCTACCGAGACCTAGGTTATCGCCGCTTTCAATTAAAGGTAGGCGGAGATCCAGATGTTGATATTGAGCGGATAAAACAAGTCGCCGCTCAAATACAGCCTGGTGAAAAACTTATTGCCGATGCAAACACAGGTTGGTTAATGCACGAAGCTGCTCGAGTCTGCCGCGCTGTGGCCGACGTCGATGTCTACATTGAGCAACCTTGCCTTACCTATGAAGAATGCTTATCGGTTCGTAAACGTACGACGCATCCGTTTGTGCTTGACGAATGTATCGATGGCCTAGGCGTATTGATGCAAGGCTACAACGATCTGGCAATGGATGTCGTGAACATCAAAATCTCAAAATTCGGCGGACTGACGAAAGCCCATTTAGCCCGCGAACTCTGCTCTCAAATTGGCGTCGCCATGACGATTGAAGATAGTTGGGGCGGTGATGTTACAACTGCAGCGATTGCTCATCTAGCGCATAGTACACCGACGGACTTACTTTTTACGTCTACCGATTTTAACAGTTACGGCCCCGTGCAAACTGCTAAGGGCGCCCCACAACGTGACAATGGGCGAATGGCTGCTAGTCGTGCACCTGGCTTAGGCGTGGAACCGCTGATGGATATACTGGGTGAACCCGTTTTGGAAATATGTTAATGTCAGCAGTGCCCTCAAATTCTATTCGCGTTATTGATTCTCATACTGGTGGCGAGCCCACTCGGGTTGTCATTGCTGGCGGTCCAGATCTTGGAGTTGGAAGTGCAGCATCTCAGATGGCCGTGTTTGAGGATCAACATGATGCATTTCGGCGAGCTATCGTAACGGAACCGCGCGGTTTTGACGCCATGGTCGGTGGGTTGCTAGTGCCGACTGGGGATCCCGTCTGCTCGCATGGCATCATTTTCTTTAACAATGTAGCCACCCTTGGAATGTGTGTGCACGGGACTATTGGACTAGCTGTGACGCTGAGATATCTCCAGCAAATCGATCTAGGAAAACATCAATTGGAAACACCCGTGGGCAACGTGGAGTTCAATCTGATTGACGATCAGACAGTTGAAGTGACAAACGTACCGAGTTATCGATACCAAAAAGATGTGGCGGTCGACGTGAAGATTCATGGTGAACAACGAGTGATACGAGGCGATGTTGCGTGGGGCGGTAATTGGTTTTTCTTAGTTGACGATCATGGTCAAGATTTGATCTTAGATAATGTGGTGCATTTGACTGAGGTTGCGGCTAGCATCAAAAGAGCGTTATCCGAGCAAGGGGTCACGGGAGCGGATGGCGGCGAGATTGATCATATTGAGTTATTTTCCCCGACCGAGAATCCCGATGCGGATAGCAAGAATTTCGTGCTGTGTCCTGGCAACCAATACGATCGCTCGCCTTGTGGCACAGGGACAAGTGCCAAGATCGCTTGCCTGCTGGCAGATAAAAAGCTTGCACCTAAAGAAGTCTGGCGGCAAGAAAGCATTGTTGGCAGCGTATTTCAAGCGAGTGGTGAGTTTGTGGACGGACAAGTGACGACTGGCGAACTCGCTTGTATACCGACGATCCGTGGGACGGCTTATATTACCGCTGATAGCGAAATGATATTACAAGATGACGATCCGTTTCGAGAAGGGATCGTGCGATGACCGTCGCAAGCAATAAGGCGGGGTCACATGTCACCGTCGTGGGAGGCGGAATCATCGGGATTTCGTGTGCATATTATCTGCGGCGAGCCGGATACCGTGTGACCGTAATTGATCAGAGCACGATTGGCAGTGGCTGTTCCCATGGTAACTGTGGCCTGATTTGCCCAAGTGATTTGATGCCCTTGGCCAGTCCAGGAGCGATTCGACGGACGCTGAAAATGATGTG
>CAWVZW010000194.1:0-3232 GCA_963934735.1 uncultured Planctomycetaceae bacterium | reverse complement strand
GCGATGACCGCTTTGAATGCTGGCAAGCCAGTTTATTGTCAAAAGCCGTTGACGCATACTGTTTTTGAAGCTCGGCAATTACGCAAAATGGCGAAGAAGGCTGGCGTGCCTACGCAGATGGGAGTGCAAGGTCATTCTGGAGCAATTTATCGCAAGGCTGTAAAAATTGTTCAATCGGGCATACTGGGACCCGTCTCGGAAGTATACGCGTGGTCGTTTAAGAATTGGGGTGATGATCGCCCTGAATTGCCGACTTCTGAAGAAGCTCCCGCAAATCTGGATTGGAACCGTTGGTTGGGTACGGCTGTTGAACGCGGTTTCGTTCCGGGCATTTATCATCCGAGGGATTGGCGTAAGCAGATCGATTTCGGCACAGGCACGCTCGGTGATATGGGAATTCACATCTTTGACACGCCATATACCGCTTTAGAACTTGGCAGCCCGTTAACGGTGAAAACAACGTGTCGCAACCCTACGGGGATCGGCCATCCAGAAAAAAATCGAGTGGAATATGTTTTTCCAGGTACAAAGTATACGACCAACACTTTGCGTTGGACTTGGTCCGATGGCGATTTCGCGCCACCCTCGCCAAAACTGTTGGGGTTGCCGGAAAATTTTGAGTTGCCGAATCAGGGTTCATACTTTGTGGGAGAGCGAGGCAGCATGCTATTACCGCACATTGCTGAGCCTCGTTTATTTCCTGAAGATGCATTTGTGGACTACAAGATGCCAATTGTCGAAGATGGAAATCACTATCACCAATGGGTTGATGCCTGTTTGGGTAAGGGCCGGACAAGTGCCGACTTTAGTTATGCCAGCGCGCTCACCGAAGCATTATTGTTGGGTGTTGTTGCAAACCGCTTTCCTGGCGTGGAGCTTCGCTGGAATGCACGTTCAGGCAAGGTCACAAACGTACCGGCAGCGAACGACTTGCTCAGAGATAATTATCGCGACGGCTTTGCAGTAGATAATCTTTGATTCTTAAGGCCTAGCCTGAGAATTGTGGATGGATTTATTACCCCGCCATCTATATACTAATAATACAATGTTAGACTTAGCCTTAAAAAACACGACTAACTCGCGACGGGATTTCCTGCGTATTGGTGCTTTGGGTCTTGGCGGACTGACGTTGCCAAGTTTACTGCGTGCGGAAGCAAAAAACGGTGTCGGTAACAGTCACCGATCGGTCATTATGATTTACTTGACCGGTGGACCACCTCACCAAGATATCATTGACTTAAAGCCCAATGCGCCTGTTGATATCCGCGGCGAGTTTTCTCCAATCTCCACGAACGTTCCGGGAATTCAGCTATCGGAGTTGATGCCCAAAACGGCTGCGATGATGGATCGCTTTACCGCGATTCGCACACTCGTCGGCTCCGACGGCAGGCACTCTTCCTTCCAATGCTCGACTGGGCACCGTTTTGCAAATCAACCTCAAGGTGGTTGGCCAGAACTTGGATCGATTTTATCCAAAATGTATGGTCCCGTGGTTCCTGAAATTCCAGTAACTCTAGACTTATCGATGCATATGGAACATTTGCCCTATAACCTTCCAGGTGCAGGGTTTCTAGGTCAAGCACATGCACCTTTTCAGCCTTCGGGTGATGGTAAAACGGACATGGTTTTACCACAGGTTTTAGTCAATCGGTTTGATGATCGCCGTGAGTTGTTAAGTGGACTCGATGCTATTAAGCGGAACTTGGATCTCAGTGGTTTTCCAGATCAGGCCGATTCCTTTACTCAACAAGCTCTCGATGTATTGACAAGTAGCAAGTTGGCAGATGCGTTAGACCTTGAACAGGAAGATCCAGCAATTCGTGCTCGCTACGGTGAAGATGATCCGGAAATCTTGTCCTATAGTGCGAAGGGATATCAAGCGATCAATTCGAAGTTCTTATTGGCACGTCGTTTAGTAGAAGCCGGCGCACGTTGCGTAACCGTTTCCTGGGCGGATTTTGATTGGCATGGGGAGAACTTTTCACGCGGGAAGAAAGTGATTCCTAAACTGGACGAAGGTATAACCGCTTTGGTTACGGACTTACATGAACGTGGCATGCAGGACGACGTCACGGTTGTGATTTGGGGTGAATTTGGACGGACACCGAAGATCAACGAAAAGGCAGGTCGTGATCATTGGACTAGCACAGCGATGGCCTTGTTGGCGTGTGGTGGCATGAATAACGGTCAGGTCATCGGCGCCACGAATAAGTATGCGGAATATCCAATAGACCGTCCGGTACATTACAACGAAGTGTTTTCCACGATCTACCATAATCTCGGTATCTTGCCAGATCAGGTTACCGTGAATGATCTAACAGGGCGGCCACGATTTCTACAATCGGAATATCAACCCATCGCGGAGTTGAAGTCCTAAAGAGGCTACGTCAAAATGTCGTGGATGACTTTTCCATGCACATCGGTGAGCCGATAATCACGCCCTTGAAAGCGATAAGTTAAACGTTCGTGATCGATGCCCAAGCAATTTAGAATGGTGGCATGGAAGTCGTGAACATGCACAGGATTTTCTTCGATGTTGTAACAAAAATCATCGGTCTTACCATATTCGATACCCGGTTTGACCCCGCCACCTGCCATCCAAATTGAAAAGCAACGAGGGTGGTGATCACGTCCAAACGCTGCTGGATTTCCTTGGGCAAAGACTGTACGCCCAAATTCGCCCCCCCAAATTACGAGTGTGTCTTTGAGCATATCACGTTGCTTCAGATCCGCTATTAATGCGGCAGAGCCTTGATCCGTTTCCCTGGCAATTCCGGGCAGATGTGTTTGGACTCTACTGTGATGATCCCAGCCACGATGGAAGACTTGAATAAAGCGGACGCCTCTTTCCGCCAAGCGTCGTGCCATCAGACAATTAGCGGCATGCGTGCCGGGTGTCTTAGCATCATCGCCATAGAGTTTAAAAGTACTTTCGGGTTCATCAGAGAGGTCGGCCAATTCAGGTACTGATGTTTGCATGCGATACGCCATTTCATACTGGGCGATGCGAGCGCTGATTTCTGGATCACCAACTTCTTGTTGCCGCAGGCGATTCAGTTTGGCAATTTGGTCGAGTAACGGTCGGATTTGAGTTGGCTGTAGTCCTGTCGGATCTTTCAGGTATAAAACAGGATCGCCTTGGCTACGAAATTTCACTCCTTGAAATTTGGACGGTAGAAATCCGCCGCCCCACAACCGATCATACAACGGTTGCGCCTCCGAAAATGTGTTT
>CAWVZW010000193.1:0-3264 GCA_963934735.1 uncultured Planctomycetaceae bacterium | reverse complement strand
ACTCCTGAGGCGACGTCTCGACAACCACAACGACAGTACTCGTACCAATTTTGATTTCTGTACCGCTCTCATAATTATCAATCGCCTCATTGGACAACCGAGAAAATTGCGTTAAAAATTCGTGCATTGTTTTAAGACGGATAAATGCTTTGCGCGGTTCGCCGCTACGCGCTAAGGGCGCTGCGATGGCCAATTGCTCGGCAGAGATATCAAGATTGCGGTCGCTCAACGCTGCGCGGCCTAATTTTAGCGCCGCCGTTAATTTTTCAAGCTCCGCAGGCTCGATTGGCTTGGGAGCGGGTTTGGGTTCCGTAGGCACTGGCTCCTCAGGCGGTGAGTTTACTTCCGGTTCCGTGGGCGGTTTTGGTTCAGGGGTTTGCGGGGCACCAAAATCTGGTGGGACAGGATTAAGCGGTTTTTCTAATTGCGGCGCAGGCGGACGAGGTTTGGGCTGCTCCACCTTAGGTGTATCGGGCTTCGTTGTTGGCCCGTGACTGGGTTTCGACGATTTTTTCGCGAGTTGAATGTCAGCGGGCCTAGTGTCATGATTCGTCTTATCCGCCTGACGCATGCCATCGAACTCGACAAACATGAAAGTCGCACCGGTGATTAAAAACAATCCGATGCCTAGCCATAGCAGCAGCGGTTGATTTTCTTTTCTCGAAACGTGTCGCCGTTTTCCCTTGATTTGCGGACCGTCGAATTCGCCGGCGGATTGCGGTTGTTCAAATAGCCCCGTATCCGGCAATAGTGTAACCGCCTGTGCAATTGGCAGGGCGGCAACCGGAACAGCAACTGCGGTTGGGACGACCGGATGTGTCGCAGCGACTCGTACACTGGCGGCTGCACCTAACTGCAAATGCGATGGCGCCATCGAATCAACTGGATTGGCAGATTCAGTAGAATCTGCCGAATTGGCGTCAATGCGTTCGATCGGGCCTAAGCGTTGAGCGAGGTCCAGTGTGGCAGGGACTTCGCCAGTTGTAAGTTGTTCGTCATAAGCAGCTTTCAAATCCGCAGAGAGCAGTGTTATGCTCGCTAATGCAATTTCATCAAGCACTGCTGCCCACACGGCAGCATTGGCACCTGGTTTGAATGCTCGCATCTTGGCTAACGCTGTGATTCGACCATTCTCAACCAGCTCATCCGTACACTCGTCACTGCTACTAATGTCCAGCAGTTCATAGTAGGTAGGGCCCTTGGACGCAGTGGCCAAGTCTAAAAACTCGGTATATGGATTAAATAAATCGGACATTGTAATAACTGGCCTATTGAGTGAGTCGCTCAAGAAACGGCGCTAAATATTTATGTTATTCGTGGAATTTGTAAATGGTATGATATCATTTGCGAGCCAGCCAAGAACAACTACTATTAAAACGTATCGTGTAGTTAACTGTACTCACTAACTTTTATTTCAATATTCTATACAATTCATGGGAACTAATCTTACGTTGTAAGCATCAATAACAATAGATGTATCTTTATTGAGCACTTGAACGCCCATAAATCAAACCGTTTTAAACCCAAACTCTGCTGAATAGTTAAAACCTATGAAACATATAACACACCGCCAAACATTGATTGCTTTCGTCCTGTTTACACTGGTTTGCTCGGCCAGTTGGGGGATTTTTGCTGATATCAGCATAAACGATTTGCGTAGTCAAAGTCGCAAACAATTCGCCGAAAATAATATCAAAGAAGCGTCTGATGGTTTTTCTGAACTGGCAACGCGAACCGATACAGGTGGAAAAGAACTGGTCCAAGACATGAGCATGCTCTTTCAATGCATGCAGCGTCTACGCAACTATACAGAATTTGATCAGGTTATTGAAAAAATCATCGCAGCACATCCGAAAGACTGGCGAGTATTAAGCCAAGCGATCCAACAGTACCAGTCAGTTCCAAAGCATGGAGTTTTAGTTGACAACCAATGGCAGCGTGCCCCACAAAGAATTACCGGTCAAGTACTTAATAGCACTGATCGCGATCGAGTCAGAGTACTTCAACTATTTGAACAAGCTGTGCCTTTTGCGATGCAAGAGCCCAATAAATCGGAAGCTGGCCAATTGTTTGTGCAATTAGCACACGCGTTGCAATCCAACGGCGGTGCTTGGCGGTTACAAACCATTACAGATCTAACAACCCTGCCGGATTACGAGACGGGATATGGCCGCGGGTATGGCGGGCAAGGAGCGCCTGTAGATATAGAAGGCCAGCCGATATACCACAGTTTAGTCCGTTCATGGAAAGACGCTGAAACGGATGGCCAGCGATGGCGTTGGGCACTAGCCACGGCTGCCGAAGTGAATCCGGCAATCCGTTTTCAGATGCAACTTCAACTTGCTCAATTTTTACACGGGCAATTTGGCGTGCAAACGATGTCCTATTATGGGGTGCCTAACAACTGGGGACGCAATGCCGAGGACGACCAAAATGACGCTCGCAAGGGTCGCTATAGTGTTGACTCACTAAATGATTCAGAAACTATTGCCCAACTGGCGATCGGTGTTACCCGATTTGATATGCCTGACGAGTTCAACCATATCAAACTATTCCGTGACATCACCACTGCTGCAACCGGACAGGAAATCAACGTCCGAATCCAAGCAGGTCAGAATCTCGCTAATATCTATCTAAATCGCCGACAATTCACAACAGGCGCTACGATCCTGCGTGAACTCATCAAACGCTTCCCCAATCAGCCTTCTATTCGCAACGTTAAAACACAACTGCAATCCGTCGTCGGTAATTGGGGTAGTTTCGATCCGATCAGCGGACAAACCACCAACGAACAGAAAAGTTTTACTTACAAATTCCGCAATGCCAAAAAAGTAACCTTCCGAGCCCAGCATATAGACGTCAGGAAACTTATCGACGACATTAAGACGCACATCAAAAGCAATCAACAATTTGATACGCTGCACACAATCAATAACCTTGGTAGCTTGATTTTCCATAAGAACGAATCGAAATATATTACGGAGCTAGCCGCCAACTGGACTGTTGACCTGCAGCCACGGGACGGCCATTTTGATCGCCGCATCACCGTCGACGTCCCACTTGATGCAACCGGCGCTTATAAAATCACTGCCAACGTTGAAGGTGGTAATACAACTTCAATCGTTTATTGGCTCAACGATACAACACTTGTCAAACTTCCTACCGACGGTGGGCAGATGTATTACATGGCTGACTCGGTTTCCGGAGAACCGATTCCCAACGGCATCGTCGACTTCTTTGGTTTCCGCCAAACTCGCACAAAAG
>CAWVZW010000192.1:0-3268 GCA_963934735.1 uncultured Planctomycetaceae bacterium | reverse complement strand
ACGTCGACGACGAGTTGTTTGACGATGGGATGAAGTTAGAGGATCTCTCGGAACGTTACACCGAAGAAGGTGTGCTGGGCAAAGGTGGTATGGGCGAAGTTATCCTCGCCACCGACACACGTCTTGGACGTAAGGTCGCTATCAAACGGATCCTAGGCAAAGCTGCTCGGAGCAAAACTGCGGTTCAGCGGTTCCTAACCGAAGCTAAGTCGATTGCTGCTTTGAGCCACAATAACATCGTGCAAGTCCATGATTATGGGCGTAGTGTGGACGGCCCCTTTCTGATTATGGAATGTGTTCAAGGGGTAGCCTATTTGAGAAATGCAAAGCTGGACCGATCGAGTTAGACGAAGCGGTTAACATCTTCGGTCAGCTTTGTGATGGACTAGCCAAAGCACATGCTGCCGGTATCATTCACCGCGATATCAAACCGGCGAACGTCTTAATGTCCGAAGACGGCATACCGAAATTGACGGATTTTGGACCAGCCAGAGATGACACGGCTGATACAGGCATGACGATGGACGGGGCAGTGATCGGGACACTGGACTTCATGCCGCCGGAACAGCGACAGGGAGCGGAGTTTACGGATCACCGCAGTGACCTCTGGAGTCTGGCAGCGACGTTCTATCAGATGGTGACAGGAGAACCACCACGTGTAAATGATTTGGATGCAGTACCGACAGATCTTAGACTGAGTTTTGCCAAGGACCAGTCACCTGCGGCGGTCGTAGTGTTGTTCTTAGCCATCATCGCAGCAAAGGGCGTTATTCGAATATCGTCTCAATCGTCGTTCACGCCTGCATCGCTATCGCCATCGTGGTGGCCTTCCTTGTCATCATGATTTCCTCCGTCACCGTCATGTACATGGTGACTTTCCCCATCGTGATCATGTCCGTCACCGTCGGTTTGCGAATATTCAGATTGAGCGTTGTCAGCGACGTCTGAACATCCAGATGTTAAAAACATGAAGGCTCCCACTGCGAGAATTAGCAAACTGCTCGAAATTGTAGATTTTAGACTCATCATAACTTCCTTTGAGGTTTAGTCCCTATTTGCGTATTTGCCATTCTCCCTAATCTACAATATAGAGCAAGTGTATTAGGAGTCCCGGCCTCAGTCTATTGTGGTTGGAAATCAAACCGGTCGTGGACAATCCTTAGCACCGGCTAATGTCCTAATACTCGTAATATTCCTCGACAAAATTCCGGTAGGTCATCCGGTTTGCGGCTTGTGACGTGATGATTGTCGATGACGACCGCCGCATCTTCCCATATGGCTCCAGCATTAACCAGATCATCCTTGATACCCGGACTTCCCGTCACACGAACGCCTTGATATACGCCTGCGGATATTGGGATCCAACCACCATGGCATATTGCAGCTATCAACTTACCCTGTTCGTGAAAATGACGAACGATATCTAGCACTGCCTTATCGCGACGTAGTTTATCTGGCATGAAACCACCGGGGACAATCAGACCGTCGAATGAAGCAGGATCGACGTCGCTGAAGGCGACGTCGGATGTACATGGATAGCCATTCTTTCCGTCGTAGACCGTACGCGCTTCCGGACCCGCCAGAGTTACCTCGGCGCCCGCTTCGATCAAACGAAGTTTCGGATACCATAACTCCAAATCTTCATAAATATTTCCGACGAGGATTAGAATGCGGTGGTTTGATAACGGCGTATCCATGGAAGTGTCCTTAATTGCAAATAATAATGGGTTGGGTATATGGTTTGGTGATTTTTCGCCAACTTAAAGATGCTTGACAGCAAGACGCTACAAAATCCGCTGAATTATCGTTTCCTACCTGACCATAAATCCGTTGCTGGTTCATAATCTGGATTGGGCTTCATCATTTGAGCAGCGACTTCTTTTCGCCATTTATGAAGTTGCTTTGTAAGCCTTTTTGTTTTCTGTACATCAATATTCGACAAATCATTTTGTTCACCTATATCATTTGATAAATTAAAGAGTTGAACGGTCCCGTTCTCAAAATATTCCAATAGCTTATAGTCGCCGTCGCGAATTGCGCCACCGGGGCTTTGCATTCCGTGATTACTGTAATGCGGAAAATGCCAATAGATGGGGCCTCGTTCCATAGCTTCACCACGTACTAAACGAGTAATGCTTTTCCCGTCGATATCACTAGCTCTATTCGTAACACCGGTCATCTCAAGAATCGTGGGGAAACAATCAGTGCTGATTACTGGCTCATCGCAGACGGTTCCTGTTTTACCACTATGCGGCCATTTGACGATCAGCGGTACGCGGATGCCACCTTCATACAGCCAACCCTTAGCCCCACGAAGTGGAAGGTTTGACGTTGAGGTAGCGGTGTCCAAGTCTTCCTGAGCTATTATACGCCGCGGGGTGCCATTCATTACAGACATTCCTCCGTTGTCCGACATGAAGAAAATAATCGTATTATCCTCAATGCCAAGCTCCTTCAATTTTGCCACAAGCGTTCCCAAGCTTTGATCTACACTTTCAACCATCCCGGCGAATTGGGCGTTGTCCTGCTTTTGTTTTACCTTGACTATATCGTTTCCGTAGGACTTGTAGGTGTCAGCGTATTCCGGCAGCTTTAACAATGCATCTAATTCAACCCTCGAAGGATAAGTGGGGCTGTCAGGATTTCCTTCTAGAATGTAATCTGGTCCCGAATTGGGCAGACTGTCCGCCAATTTATTTTTATATTTTTCAACTAGATCCGGTCTACCGTGAATGGGATCGTGCACCGAGAAGTGCGACATGTATAGGAGAAATGGCCTGTCGCTATTATCATCGATGAACTCTGCGGCTAATTCCGCTAAACGGTCTGTCACATACTCTCCTTCATCGAGACCTGGAATCTTTTGGGGATCATGAAACCCTCTTCTGCCAAGATTTGAATTCACAGAATGTGGGACATGTAAATCAAAACCATGTTCTGTCGGATTGGTATCCCGACCGAGATGCCATTTTCCAAACAACGCTGTTGCGTAACCAGCCTTTTTCAACAACTCAGCGATGGTAACCTCTTCAAATTCCAAACTCATCGTCTTTTTAGCGTTGAGCAATACTTGGAACGAAGTATTAGGTCTGCCATTGAGCCAATCTGTAAGATTTAATCTGGCTGGGTACTTACCAGTGAGGATACTGGCTCTCGTTGGTGAACAAACATGGCAGGCCGCGTAAGCATTGGTAAACCGCACTCCTTCGACTGCGAGCGAGTCGATGTTGGGCGTCTCGTAAAAACGACTGCCATAGCAACCGACGTC
>CAWVZW010000191.1:0-3279 GCA_963934735.1 uncultured Planctomycetaceae bacterium | reverse complement strand
TCTACCTCGACGGCCCAGCGGGAACTCAAGTTCCGCAATCGGTCATCGACGCAATTTCACACTATTTTTCCACCTGCAATGCAAATCACGGTGGACTGTTTTCGACAAGCCGCGAAAGTGACACGCTAGTCTCAGAAGCTCACCGTGCCCTCGCAGATTTTGTGGGTGCCGACGATCCGGATGAAATCATATTTGGCGCGAATATGACCACCATCACCTTCGCCTTTTCGCGAGCACTTTCACAACAATGGCAATCCGGTGATAACATTGTCGTCACACAGCTCGATCATGACGCCAATGTCTCTACGTGGGCACTTGCGGCCCGAGACCGAGGAGTTGAGGTTCGCTATGCTCAGATAAATCCTGCCGATTGCACTCTGGATGTCGACGATCTTAAAAGCAAAATCGACCAACGTACCCAATTAGTCGCCGTCGGGCTGGCCTCGAATTCATCTGGGTCAATCAATCCAGTTGCGGAAATCTGTGAATACGCGCGGCAATACGATGCATTGTCCTTTGTTGATGCTGTCCATTATGCCCCGCACCGACTGATCGATGTCCAAGAAATCGGCTGCGACACGCTTGCCTGTTCAACCTATAAATTTTTCGGGCCACATATCGGAGTTCTCTGGGGCAAGAAATCACTACTGACAGAACTGCAGCCATACAAAGTCGAACCTGCAGCAAATAACACGCCAGACAAATGGATGACCGGCACACAAAATTTTGCTTGCTTATGTGGTGCTCGAGCCGCCGTTGATTACATCGCGAACATCGGACACAGTATTGCTGACGATGGGGCGCTGTCACGACGAACTGCCTTGCAAATCGCTTATAACGCTATCGAAGATTATGAAAATACGTTGTGCCAACAACTATTGGTGGGGTTGGAAAAAATCGCAGCGAGTAACGGTATTACGATCCATGGCATATCAGCCAGTGGCGACTTGAGCAATCGAGTGCCCACCGTTACTATCTCGCATCCGACTTGGACATCCGCACAACTTGCTCAAGCGCTCGGTGATTATGAAATCTACGCTTGGCATGGAAACTATTATGCTCTGCAGTTAACCCGAGCACTACAACTTGAACCGGAGGGCATGCTAAGATTGGGACTCGTACATTACAATACAGCGCAAGAAGTTGAACGCTTATTATTAACGCTGTCCTCCATCCTTGAAGGCGAACCACCAGCATGAGTAACTCGCCTAGCGAATACCCTACCGCGTTGGAGTTAACCTCCGACTCGCATTTACGCATTACTTGGAATGATGACAGCGAATCACAAATTGCCTTCGCGGTATTACGCAAACACTGTCCATGTGCTCATTGCCGAGTTGACGCTCGAAAACCAAAACCTGTTGAATTATTGCCAGTGATCAGTGCCGCAGAAGCGCAACCTTTAATCATCGAGTCGATGAAGCCGCTTGGCAATTATGCCTATGTCATCGCCTTTAGTGACGGTCACAATAGTGGCATCTATGAATTCACTTTATTGCGCGAACTTGGACAAGCATCGGCAGCATCCTAAGAACATTCGCATCGCACCTTGGCCGATTAATCCAAACATCACCGCAGCGCAACTGCAGAACAAACCGCCTCGCACATGACCGACCAACCCACCAAAGGTTCACGCCTCGTAATTTTCCTCGTCGTCTTCATCGACCTACTTGGATTTGGACTTGTACTGCCATTATTACCCGTCTACGCCAAAGCCTATAGTCAAGACGAAACGGGAATCCAACTTGGCATGTTGATGGCAAGTTTTTCGATCATGCAATTTTTGTTTGCTCCATTCTGGGGGAAATTATCCGACCGCTACGGCCGCCGGCCGATCTTAATGGTCGGTTTGTTTGGATCGGTCGTGTTCTATTCTCTGTTTGGATTTGCGACCACACTCGATGACCCCGAAACAGTACTGATACTACTTTTCGTAACTCGCATCGGGGCAGGAATCTCGGGAGCAACAATTTCCACCGCTCAGGCCTATATCGCCGATACAACAACACCAAAAACACGTAGTAAAGGCATGGCGCTGATCGGTATGGCATTTGGCGCTGGATTCACATTCGGGCCACTACTTGGCATGGTCGCCCTTATTGGAAAAGAGGATACACCGGGTCCTTGGCCAGGTTATGCTGCGGCTGTGCTCTCAGCATGCGCACTCTGCCTTGCTATTTTTAAACTTCCGGAATCACGCACCATCGACAGTGCTTCTGCCGCGCGTAAGCGATTTGACTTGCAAGCTTTTAAAACGGCAATCGGCATCCCCTCGATTGGCTTGATACTGTTAGCAAGTTTCGTATGCATATTCTCATTTGCAAATTTTGAAACGACATTGTCTTTGCTAATCAAAGGAAACAACAACAAAATCACCACGGCGCCGTTCCAATTTACAAACATCCAAATCTGCGCGACCTATGCATTCATCGGCGTCATGCTTTCGGTGGTTCAGGGTGGCGTTGTTCGGCAGGTAGCGGGTCGTTTTAAGGACGCCACGATGGCCACCGGAGGTGCGATGTTACAAGTCCTTGGGTTTGCCGTGATGTTACTTGCTATGAACGTAGCAAATGCTTCGATTCTGTTTGTCGCACTTGGCATTGTGACCACCGGTTTTGCCTTCATGCAACCTTCCCTGTTGGCCCTACTGTCACGACGCAGTAATCCAGAACAACAGGGTGTTATTATGGGTGTGGGCCAAAGTGTCAGTTCGCTAGCCCGTATCATCGGATCTGGAATCGGCATCCCCCTACTTACTATTCATCTGAATCTACCCTACTTCGTCGCCATCGGATTAATGACATGTGGAGTATTGGTCATTATCAGCGCCGGACGCACCGGAAAGGACTATGGCGATTCACCTCAGCTCCTCACGGGCGAGTAAAATATTAGGTAAACTAGTAGAAACCGTTTCATAACAACATTCATAGGATTCCACACTATGCGCTGCTTTGCATTATTCATGATTGCCTTGTTCTTTAATCAACCTGTCCACAGCCAAGAGTGGACACGCTTCCATGGTCCCAACGGCCAAGGTGTTGCTAAGCTAAAAACATTCGTATCTACATGGTCCGAAAAAGAGACACTCTTTAAAGTCGCGCTGCCTGGAATCGGTCATTCGTCACCCGTTGTCTGGGGTGAAAAAGTGTTCTTGCTCAGCGCGGACCCCACGACCGCCGAACGTCATATTTTGTGTCTTGATGCCGCTACTGGAGAAATACAATGGCAGCGCGATTTCAAATCAACGACTCATAAGCTGCATTCCAGATCCAGCTATGC
>CAWVZW010000190.1:0-3359 GCA_963934735.1 uncultured Planctomycetaceae bacterium | reverse complement strand
GGACGTCGAGCATGCATATCGCTTTGAAGTTTCTTGGTGAAGTGCAGATTGAAGAAACCCCCGAGATTTGCAAGGCTGTCGGTCGAGCGGCACAGGGGATGTTGAGCTTTATGATTGAATGCGGTGGACTCGATGCTTTTCCAGAGCGTAGTCGGCCGCGGACGGTCTGGATGGGCGTGCAAACTGGCGTCACGGCACTGCGGCAGTTGCAACAAAGAGTTGACGACGAAACACGGCATATTGGCTATCACGGCGAAACTCGCCAATTCCATCCGCATCTAACGTTAGCTAGGATTCGCTCGACCGCAGAACAGGCCAATCCGTTACAAGCGATATTTAGTAAATACCCAGTGGACTCCGATTCCACCACGGTTGTGACAACCGAAACTTGGGTGGATGAAGTGATCGTCTATGCCAGTATTATGGAGCGTGGCACGCCGAGTTACGAAGTACTGGGTCGAAGTCGCCTACGGTAGAATTAACCCGCGAATATGGCGGGCAGAAATTCACTGCTGCTGATGCCGCTAACCTAGTTATTGCTAACAGGTTCATGAAGGAAAAAATCCGCTTGCTTGAATGAATGCACGCGGGCACCCAAGATGACTTGTTTTTCTACTGGTTCACCTGCGCGAGTCCATTGAACCGTTACGTTATCGCCAGCGTGTAATCCGAAAAGCTGCCGTTGTAGTGTTGCCGCATCGGTTAATTCAATCCCCGCAAACCTCTTTAATATATCGCCGATTTCGATGCCCGCTGTTTTCGCAGACCCCGCCAGCGTCACTTCTGTAACTTGCAATCCTTCGTTGGTCATACGGACATTTAGGCCAAGTGCTCCAGGTTGCACTGCGGTACCTTTTCGAAGTCGCGCAAGTACATCATGAAACACTGCTTCACAACTACGGGCATAACCCATTTTTCCTACGAGCGCCTGTGCGGGCATTGCGTGTCCCGCTAGTCCCACGAGTTGACCTTTCAAATTTACAATGATGGTACCGCGCGATCCGAGGCCGATTGTAGCATCAGTCACGAACCACGGTGCCAAATGTCCTTTGTACAGCAGGTATCGTTCGCTGTCGGACACAATTCCGAGGCGTAAATCTAGCTTGTCTCGGGTGAAAGAGTTACTGCGATTTCCAAATCCAATGACGATTTCGGCCGTTGCCAGTTTTTTTGCCGGAGCAATCGGAATGAAAGGGTATTTATTTCCAGTCGTTTTGAAAACGGCAATGTCATAGTCATATTCGATTGCAATAAGTTGCAGCCGTTGTTGATTAGTTGCATTTTTGTCGTCGATAGCGTTTTTACGAATAGTCTTGGACAGCACATATTCACAGTTATTACCGCGTGGTAAAAGATGGGCGGCACAGATTACGGTGTCATCACTGATCGCAACGCCCATCGTCCATCTGTCTATTTGTCGCAGTTTGGCCGAGGTCTTTTCGATGTGGCCGATTGCCATGATTGCCGGCGATACTGTGCGGGCGGTCCGCTGAAGTATTTCTGTTAGGTCATCTGAATTCGTTTGTGCAGAGACAGAAATCGGCGTCAGTGTTGGCAATAATGCCAAGACAACGATCAAGATTACTAGCAAGCGGACGCTAAAAAAAACGCTGGGGTTGAGCGGACGCAAATTGTGCCCGTCAACCCTATTGGTCATGATCGTCGTAGCGATGTTTCGCAGATCATTAGCGATTGTTTTCATTGTTTAACTATTGGGTTCGGTTTCCTGAGGCGGTGGAGTCGTCTCTAGTTCATCATCGAATCCGTAGCCTGCCGCTGCGAATATAAGCGGTTGGATTTCGTCGATGACATCCTTATTCTCAGCAAGAAAGGCGCGGGCCTTTTCTTTGCCTTGTCCCAAATAGGTATCGCCGTATTTGAACCAAGATCCGGCGCGAGTTAGCACACCATGCTTAACTCCCATATCAATCAAGTCACCTTCAAAGCTGATTCCGTTGGTATGCATCATGTCAAATTCAGCTATACGGAACGGGGGAGCCACTTTGTTCTTGACGATTTTACAACGGACACGTTGTCCGATGACTAGATCGCCATCTTTGAGCTGGCCAATTCGTCGCACATCAATTCGAGATGAGCAATAGAATTTTAAGGCCCGCCCGCCGGGAGTTGTTTCTGGACTACCAAACATCACACCAATCTTCTCTCGGATTTGATTGATGAAAATGACGGCCGTTTTACTCTTCGCAATTGCTCCCGTCAATTTCCTCATGGATTGACTCATGAGTCTGGCTTGTAACCCGACATGGCTATCCCCAATTTCACCTTCTAGTTCGCGGCGTGGAACAAGTGCGGCGACGGAGTCAATGATAATGACGTCGACAGCATTGGATTTCACGAGCATCTCAGTTATCTGCATTGCTTCTTCACCATGGCTAGGTTGGCTCACAAGTAAAGTATCGAGCTCTACGCCTAACTTTTTGGCCCAACTAGGGTCAAAGGAATGTTCGGCATCAATCATCGCGGCGATACCGCCAGCCTTTTGTGCTTCAGCAGCAACATGTAACGCTAGTGTGGTCTTACCACTGGACTCCGGGCCGAATACTTCGATGATCCGCCCACGGGGAATACCTTGGCCACCGAGCGCCATATCAAGTGAAAGACTTCCGGTCGGGATACCTTCGATCTTATGACGCTTGGCGCTGCCGAGTGGCATAATCGAGCCTTCGCCAAATTGTTTTTCAATCTGCTGCAATGTTGTTTTTAAATGCGTGTTGCCAGCAAATAATTTAGCGTTAGGTGCATCTGCCTTGGATTTGCTCTTGGATGCCTTCGGTGTTTTTTTCACCTTGGCTTTGGCCTGTGGTTTGGCTGCCTTTGCCGGAGTTGCTTCTGTAGCAACTGCTTTCTCTGAAGCTTCAGTTGGTTGGGTGGAATCTACGGATTTATCTTCCATTGTTGTACCTGTGACTTCCTTGTCCAATTTGTCAGACGTGTCTGTTGATGGGTTTTCAGAATTGTTATTGCTTATTTGTTTGATTGCAACCATTTTACTCTTCCTTTATGGATAACTAATTAATTCAATTCAACCGGTTTGAAGTTTTTTTTTGACATTTGATTGTCAAAACAAAATGAAAAACTGCCTAAGATTACTCTCTAAAATGCTCGCAAAACCGAAAAGTGTACAAAATACCACCTAGTGAACACCTGAACACTATATCGACATTGAGCTGCTAATTCAAGAGTCTTTTACGATTTTTCTTGTTTAGCTTCAAATCGCAAAGTAACGTTCTTATTACTTTGGTTGTTAAGGTTGTGATCTGCTTTACAGGCGACCGTTGCCTTAGCGACAAAAGAACTATCGCATAGCGGTGTGACACGTTTGGTCACTGGGAAAAATA
>CAWVZW010000189.1:0-3379 GCA_963934735.1 uncultured Planctomycetaceae bacterium | reverse complement strand
GACCACGCGGGCGGTTTACACATTGAATAATGGCATCACTGAGTCCGAGTTGCTCAGGCGTTAATTTGTCATTAGGTATTTGCCGGAGGACCATCGCGATGTTACCGCGTTGTTTAAATACGGAAACACGAAATCGGGCGGCGTCGCCAAATGCAAATCCGAAGTCGGCAGAGCCCTGTTCTTGCAGTTCGCGCTGACAGCGGTCTGGTGTGATACTCTTCATCAACGAAACCGTATCATCGGCATCGAGAACTTTGGTTTCGAGCTTGCGCATCCGACCATGCAAGCGGAACACAGGCGGTTGTCCAACGGTAATGTGAATATCACTCGCACCTTGTTTAACGCAGGCACTTAACAGCTTGTCGATGAGGACGGTTGCCATGATCGGTTTTCTTTATAAATGAATGGTTTGAAATTATGGAAGAAAAGTGGTGTGCAAAAATATGGTGTTGATTATTCGTCTTGTTCGGTACGTTTGGTGACGCGGTAAACTTCTTCAAGTGTTGTGATCCCATCCAAAACTTTCAGTAGTCCATCTTGATACAGTGTTGTCATACCTTGTTTAATTGCGAGGTCACGAATTTTCGAGGTTGAAGCGTTTTGGAAGATGAGTTCACGAATAGCCGGGGTTAAACGCATGATTTCATATACGGCGATTCGGCCACGATAACCACTGCGATTACAGTGGTTGCAACCCTCGCCTTTCATGAGTTTTGCGCCTTCGAGCATCTCGGGGGTGATACCGGCTTGAGTTAAGACTTCGGGTGGATAAACCAGAGGTTGATTGCAACGGTCGCATATGACGCGAACTAACCGCTGAGCTAAAACAGCGATCACGCTCGAGGCAACGAGGTAGCCTGGAACGCCAATATCGGTCAGTCGGCTAATGGCACTCGGTGCGTCGTTTGTATGGAGCGTGCTGAACACCAAGTGACCGGTAAGTGAAGCCTGGATACCCATTGAGGCTGTTTCGTGGTCCCGCATTTCACCGACGAGGATAATATTTGGAGCTTGCCGTAACATGGATTTGATGATGCGGGCAAAGTCTAAGCCGATGTCGTGTCGTACTTCGGTTTGGTTGATACCTGGTAAGTAATATTCAACGGGCTCCTCGGCCGTAATGATTTTACGATCCGGGCGGTTCATAGCATTAAGTGCAGCGTATAGAGTCGTTGTTTTCCCTGAACCCGTTGGCCCTGTTACTAGAACAATTCCATTGGGGCGCTTGATCAGTTCGGTAAAAGTGCGGAAGTCTTTTTCTCCGAGTCCTAATTGTCGCACGCCGATCTTAATGTTATCGGGGTCGAGTAACCGCATGACGACGCTTTGGCCATGATTCGTTGGCAAGACGCTCACTCGTAGATCTAACGTTTTGCCACCAGCGGTGATTTTGATACGCCCATCTTGAGGTCGACGACGTTCGGCAATATCCATTTTACCGAGAATTTTTATGCGTGAGAGAATCGCTCCTAGCAGACGTCGAGGGGGACTGTCCCGCTCGATTAACCGTCCATCAATTCGGTAGCGGATGCGGATGCGATCTTCAAACGGTTCAATGTGAATGTCCGATGCACGCAGTTGCACCGCTTCGGAAATCATGAGATGTACTAATCGTACAATTGGACCGGTACTATCGTCATCATCTCCGACGACATCTGAATTGTCTTCTGTTTCAGTAAAGTCGATGGCGGTGTCGGTAAACTCTTGCAACATTGAGTCAGCGGACTCACCATCGATTTGACCATAATAACGGTTGATGGCTTCGAGGATATTTTCGCGGGGGGCGAGTGCTATTTGAATTTGCCGATTCAAAATAAAACGAAGCTTTTCAATAGTCTCAACATCGAGTGGATCGGTGAGCAACACCTTTAACGCGTCGCCTTCAAGTGACAGCGGTAACGTAGCATTTTCTCGCGCGATCGTTTCGGGCACGAGTTCGATGATTTCTTCCCGGATCTTTACTTCGTCAAGATTGACGAAGTCCAAATTGTGGTATTCTGCCATCGCTCGGCAGACGTCAGAGGCCGTTGCATAATCAAGTGATATCAGTGCCTCACCTAACGGTACATCGTTACTACGAGAATATTGTTCTGCTTCGGTAACTTGGTCCTGACTGACTAGACCGCGCCGGAGTAGTATTTCTACAAATTCGCCTGTGTGTGATGCCATGTGTGATCCGCGGATTCCTAAAGTGCTTGCCGGTCCTTAAAACGCAGCTCTCGCTGCAATGGGTAATCTAATCTGTTCAAGTTGTGTCTGGTTTCAACCGCTTACTTCAATCTTAATAGTAGGCAGTAGCTGAAAGTTAATATCGTGTTTTTTCAATACAGTTTAAAAGCAGATGCAAGCAATATGTTTTCAATGTATTTAGTGCAACTATGTATAGAGATAAACATCAAACTCCGTTCCCTACCGAGTCTGATATTTAAATCGGCTTTTATTGGTCCGTATAGATAAGTAAAATGCGACGACTGTCACAATATATAATGATTTACGGCACCGTCAGTTGTCAATTGATTAGGTTGAGCTTTTTGCAGTCTTCTCTGTTACTTTAGAAGCCGAAAATGATGAAAAATCGCTGCGAAATCACCTCACCGCCTCTTAAATAAGTATCAATAAGCCTCTATACAAAGGCTTGCTAGGTTAATGAGACGGTTTATAGCTCGCTTTTAGTCGGCTTATGACCCTCTTATGGCCGGGCTATGGTCCGTTTATGTTGATTCGGAAGTTGTGATGTTTCAATCAAACGGACTTGTTTTCGTAGGCGTTTTGCTAAACGTCGTAACTCCCGGGCGTCTTCGGTATTTTTTATTATTTCAAGCTGGTTGGACCGTTGATCCAGTAATAGGCTGGTGTGACGCAATGCATGTACTAACGGATCGGATCCCAAAAATATGGGGGATAGAGGTGTTTCGAAAGTAGCCGTTGTGACATTTGGTGTGATATTTGGAGTATTGCTTGGACGAATTGATTCCAACTGCTGTAACGCCTGACGAAATTCTGCTTCCGATGCCCCATGAGCTTTGTCTAGGAAAGAACCTTGTAGTCCAAGCCCCAGTTGTTGGCGAAGCTTAATGACTTGTTCGATTTGTGCAGGTGTCAGAGGAGTTTCCGGTGGCTCGATGGCAGTGGCCACGCCACTAAGCAGAATGGTGACAAGCAGGCATAGATATCGCATGACAGATCTTTTGTTTCTGTAAGAACGCAGTTTTGGTTTCGACGGATTATAGAACTTAATGATGTTTTGAGGCAAGCGGAGCCGCATCAAAACCGCGATCGTCCGCCTACGGCGGACAAACTGACACGCGTGGCGCAGCCACGGCGGAGGGCTATTAGGGTGTGCGTTCCGCCCACTTGCTTACGGCGATAGAATCCTCTT
>CAWVZW010000188.1:0-3464 GCA_963934735.1 uncultured Planctomycetaceae bacterium | reverse complement strand
ACGCAGCGAAGTGAAGGCTGAGGTTGTCGACGCATCAATAGATTCGTCTGAAAACAAAGTATCAACTGGTTCGGTAGTTTCCGTATCAGCGCCGTTTTCGACGATATCGTTATTTTCGTTTTCGTCGTTTTCGTGGTGTTGTGACATAGTCGGTTATTTGGGTAAAGGAAAAGATAAAATGATTTGCAAAAATATTCAGCAATACTGTTTGTTATTGAGTCGCGACAACGGTAATGGTGGGAGTTGGTTGAATGACGACGAGAGGTTTATCGGTAGGTACATCTTTCACTTTTTGGATATGTCCGTTGGGCCATTTGATACTTAGATATTCAATCGTCGCGTCACTAGGTATTGACCAGTGCAATTGTTTGTCGTTTTGTGATAAATAACTCGCGCCGCCTTTGGTCATCCGTAGTAGTTTCCCAGTGGAACAATGTAATGTTACGCTGCAACCGATGGCATCTCGATTGTTATTTGTACCGATCAGTTTGACGCGGATGTTGTTACCCGATTGCTCGGTTTGATTTTCGACAATCGCCGCTGGTTCTACGTTATTAGAGAAGACAATATCAGCATCTCCATCACCATCGAGATCTCCCATTGCAAGTCCCCGCCCGGAGTGTTGAGTATCCATATAGTCATGGTTGTCGAATCGTTTGCGAACGAACTTGCGATAGTTTGATTGCTTATTGACCTCGTTCATCAATAACAGAGGCATTTGCAATAACCGTCCAGAGCGCGGGTAGTTGATGACGTGTCCATTTGACACAATTAAGTCTTCGTCGCCGTCATAATCAAAATCGTAAAACGACGTGCCAAAACCGACGAACAAACCGCCAAGCGATGTAACGCCAGTGCGGTCCGAGACATAGGTGAATAGCGATCCACCATCATTGCGGTACAGGGCAAAAGCTTCTTGTTCGAAGTTGGCCACCCATATATCAGGATTGCCATCAAGGTTGTAGTCGCCGACATCAATTCCCATACTGCCGTTGGAATTACCGATTCCGTCAAATGCGACGCTCGAAAGGGTTGCAAGTTCTTTGAATTCACCCTTGCCTTGATTGACGTAGAGGAAATTTGCAACCGTGTCGTTTGCGACATAAATGTCAAGGTCGCCATCGAGGTCAAAATCGACGGACATTACGCCGAGTCCTTTGCCTTTGTCACTCAAACCCGCTTCGGCCGTGGCGTCATAAAATGTGCCATCTCCGTTGCTGTAGTAGATAATATCAGCTAGCGGTTCGTATTGTTTTGGCGGACAAATTTCCCGTTGGCCAGGGTTGGGGCCGTCGCAAAAAGGATGATTGTCAAATGACCAATTAACATAATTGCAAACATATAAATCGAGATTTCCATCGCCGTTGTAGTCGCCCCAGGCAGCACTACTACTCCAACTCTCGTTGTCCAGTCCAGCGAGTTCGTGGATTTCCAAAAACGTGCCATCACCCTGATTGTGAAATAGTTTCAGGCTATTCCACCCTGTGAGGATGAAATCGGGAAAGCCGTCGTTATCAAAGTCGGCGACTTGGCAACCATGAGTATAGAGGGAAGCATCATTTGTAAAAGACGCAGCGGAAACTTCCGTGAACTGTGCCATTCCGTTGTTGCTGTATAGCATTCCGGGATGGCCTGTGATGACCTGTTTTTGGTACTTACCACCGCCCGGGAAGAATAGGTCGATCGTGCCATTCATGTCGTAGTCCAGCATGCCGACTCCGCCACCGAGCGATTCGAGAATGGAATTGTTTCCGGATTCACGCCCATTTCGGTATGTGAAATCGACGCCGGCTTCGTTGGTAATGTCATGTAGTACTACGTTTTTACCAACTTCACGCGAGCCTAATTGCACATCTTCACTTAATTCAGTCAAGGAATTAGTAGACCCGTTGTCATCCAATTCAATGTCATCCAAGTTTGATAATTGATCAAGTGGATCGTCGCCTTGGCACCCGCTGAGGCTCAGCGTTAGTGCCACGGCGCACGCAAAAAAGTAGTTGGTGAATTTGTGTTTCATAGCAATGTCAGTTGGTAAAGTTGGGGGCCTAGTGCTAGGTGAGATTAGTTAGTGGATGGTGTTGGGGCAGTTTCTTCAGGTTGTTTTTGTGGAGGCAAACTTGGACCGTTGGCAGGGGCAGGTCCAAGATCATTCGTTGCAGTGCCATCGTCGGCAGATCTACCTGTTTGTGCTTTGACAAACGCGATTTCACGCTCAAATTTTGTAACTTGGCTACGAAGTTCAGGGCTAGTTTTGACTTTCTCTTGATAATACTTCAGCATGAATTCCAACGTTGGCAAGTACTTTGAGTTGAGGAGGTAAGCTGTTCTCATCCACACCATGGCATCTTGTTCAGATCCGTATTCCCAAAAAAGCTGGGCGACCGTTAAGCGATCGTAAATGCTTTCGGGTCCGCTACCGATGGTTTCAACGATTTGATTTGCCGTGGCAAGATGGTCTTTAATGTTTTCGACAGCATCGAAATGTGCTTGTGCCTCTTCAAGTCGTCCTTCGCCACGTAGAGCCATGGCAAGAGATTGGCGTGGGTCTGTTAATAGTCCGTCGTCGTCGACAATCGGTTGCAACAGGGGAATCGCTTCGGCATAGCGTCTGTCGACCACAAGAATTCGACCAAGCTCGTTTGAGGCAGCATAATGCTTGGGCGTTTTCTGCAATACGATACGCAGAATTTTCTCTGCTTTATCGGCTTGACCAAGCATGCGGTAGCAATGGGCTTGGGCAACGTATGAATCAATCAACAGCAGTGGGTCTTCTTCGGCAAGTTTTAAGTATTTCAAAGCGCGATCTGTATTTTTAAGTTCGAGAAGGACGTCCGCTATTTCCATGGCAGCGGCGTAGTATTTAGGATCGACCTTTAGAGCGTTGAGAAAACATTGTTCGGCTTCTTTGTTTATGTTAATTGACTTGTAAATGATGCCCTCTAAGTAGTGAGGCCGTGCATCACTGGGGAAATCCTGCTGCCAAGCCCGCACCAGTTCGATGGCCGAATCGTTTAATTGGAATTGGATAAATCCGATAACAAAGGCCTCGCAGATTTCACGTTCGTCGCCGCGAGGATCTTCTAAAAGTCTGCCAAGATGTGGTCGCGCCGCATCGAGATCAGCGGATTGAGCGGATGCCAAGATGCGTTCGCGAGCGATCATTTCGGGATCGTAACCAGCGTCTTGAGCTAGATCTAAATACTTGCTCATCTGACGGTAATTACCTTTACGACGTTCAAGACGAGCAGTATAAAAGTGAATTTCACTCTTTTTGACGAAAGGGACCTTTTGCGCAAATGTAATCCATTCTTGAGCGATTTCAAGTTTATGGTCGTGTAGATTCGCTTTTGCTTCATTAAGCGGATAGGTAGTGGCGAAGTACGAACCTCCCGCTAATAGAGCGGCAAGCGTGATGGCAATCGTAACTAAGCGTGTTGCTCGATTTGTGTTGACCGGCGATGACG
>CAWVZW010000187.1:0-3464 GCA_963934735.1 uncultured Planctomycetaceae bacterium | reverse complement strand
TATAGCGTCCCTGCTCGATGTATTCTTCTTTGGAATGAAAACCGTCCCGGTTGGGGTCGGTGCGGTCAAAACTGTTCAAATAGCCGTTCAGTTCTGTGATGGAAATCTCTGTTTCGAGCGTTGCTCCAAGTTTTCGCAGAATGTCGATCGCAGGCTGATTGTCGATCCTGATGGGAACACTACGGTTTCCGCCTGATTCCTCGGCGTTTCTGATCTTACGATTATCCGTGATGGCACGCCGTCGCCCTGGGCGGGATTCATCGGCGGACCGGTTTTTTTGGGCGGTAGTAACGTCACCTGCTAACATTGCCACTACCAAACACGCAAATAACTGTCTGTAACGCATCGCATTCCTTTCGTAAGAAAAAATAGAAACTGCGGCCTAGGTAGTGAGTGCGGACAGTTCACCCGCACTATCCGCAAAGCCGTCGTGGGCGATGTTCATTTGTTCCAGAATGGTCACAAAGACATTCGCTAGCGGTGTTTTCGCATCCAGTTGCAAAAACTGATTATGCTTGAATCCCAGATTGCGGCCACCGGCGAGTACCAGAGGGTAATTGTTGTTATTGTGTGTCTTACTATTACTGCTGCCATAAAATATTAGGGTGTTGTCCAACATCGTACCGTCCGCTTCCGGAGTATCATTCAATCGCGTCATAAAGCGAGTGAGTTGTTCTGCCAACAACTGGTCAAACCGACCAAGATTTTTAGCTCCATCATTTTTACCCGCACCATGGGCTAATCCATGCCAATTCCCAGGCAATCCAAGGCATGCTGGGAAAGTGTTTGCAATGGTTGTGGCACCGGCGACCTGACCCAACATATAAGTAGCCAAACGCGTGGAGTCGGTTTGAAACGCCAGGAAAATCAAATCATACATGGCCTGCATATATTCCACTGGTGAGCTTTGATCCGCATTCAAGTCGGCTGCACTTTCAGCAACTTCTGGTTTGGGAACATCCAGCCAAGCCTGCGAACGGTTAACCCGTTGTTCAATATCACGAACACTTGAAAGATATTCATCTAGTTTGCGTTGATCCTGTTTCCCCAGTCGAGTTTTCATAGAACGACTGTTTTCCAGTACCTGATCGAGCATACTGCCCGTGTTTTCCAGCAGCCGCCGTTGAGTTTTGGATGATGCATCACCGTCTCCAAACAACCGCTCAAAGATCTGACGAGGGCTGGAGATTGCGGGAATGGGTCGGCCTTGCGCCGTAAACGACAAGGTCGTGGATCGGGTGGGTTCGCCAACCCCCCCATCACTTGAAAGCACCAACGAGCCAAATCGTGTCTGTTCGCCGATTTGCGATGCAATGTACTGATCAAGTGAAATGCTGTTGCGATAGGTGGTCCCTCTGAAGGTAGCGCCAGTCAGAAAAATATCTCCGGTATCATGCCCACCCATTTTGCGGCCTGCTGGGTGAGACAGTCCACCTAATACAGTCACATGCTCACGCAGCGGTTCTAATGACTGCAGCGAATTCCGGAAATGAAATGTGTCATTCTCCTGTTTCGGGAACCAATTCCAATCCGCATATTCGGACTTGTCCGCTGGCAGGCTTACACCAAAGGGAAAATATACCGACGCCAATCGCGCCGGCACATCCGCTGCATCGTGCGCCTGAGACATACAGTCAAGCCATGGCAAAGCGAGTGCCACACCCGAGCCCTGTAGAAATGTACGGCGATTTAAGTGCCATGACTTTTGCATCGTACAGTTGTTTCCTTTGCAGAATAACCGACCGTGGTTAGTTTGTCTTAAAAGATTCTGTTTGCACAATGGCAACCAGTAGCTTTCTTATATTGTAATTGTCAGAAATGAATTGTGCAGTAAGTCTATCTACGGTTTTATTGTCGGTCCATTCAAGCGATCGCCCTAAGGCGTAAGTCAGTGTTTTGGTCACAAGGGCACGCGCAAATCGTGTGCTCTGCCGTTGCACGAGATATTGTTGTAATTCCGTAATGCCGGAAATCTCCTCGCCGGTGGGAAGGATCGTGCTATTGGTGAGTTCAGCCTGGGTTATTTTCCCCTTGCCCACCCGCTTCACCTCCGTTCGCCATTTACCAATTGCGTCAAAATTTTCAATCGGTATTCCCCATGGGTCAATATCTTTATGGCACTGATTACATGACTCCTTTTCGCGATGAAGTTCTAATTGCCGTTTGTTCGATAGCGAAGCAAAATCGGTATTCTCCGACCCCAGTGTCGGGACATCTGGCGGGGGAGGAGCTGGCGGATCATCTAGCAGGCGTTCCCGAATCCAAACCGCACGTTTGATCGGGTGTGAATCCTCCCCGTCGGAGTTGATCATCAGAAAACTCCCCTGAGTCAGCAGGCCACCCCGCGGATCATCTTTTCCTAATTGGATGCGTTGAAATTGATACGTTTCAGGACCCTGCAAACCGTAATGCCGGGCCAACGGAGCATTGAGCATCACAAAATCCGATTTGATCAAATTTAATGCACTCAGATCGTTGTACAGGATTTCTCCGAAAAATCGTCGCGTTTCCTCAGCCATATAGCCCTTCAGGGAATCGTCAAAATCAGGATAGTACTGCGGGTTAATGGCGATGCGATTGAGACCTGAAAGATCGAGCCATTGAGAAGTAAAATGATTTACGAATTCCCAGCTTCGTGGATCGTCCAGTAAACGTTGAACCTGGGACGTTAGCACTTTGTCGTTGCTGAGCTCATCGGAATCCGCCAATTCAAAAAGGATGTCATCCGGCATCGAACTCCACATCAAGTAGGACAGCCGCACCGCTAATTGATGGCTAGTCAGCCCACCTCTTGTCGTTTTAGATAGCGGTTCTGCCATGTATAGGAAGTCCGGGGAAATTAGAATCAACGCTAACACTTCTCGGATACCTTCCTCAAATGTTTCGCTTTTAGGTGCGATCCTTTCGTAAAAGGAAACCATCCTTTGTACTTCCTCGGCAGTTACCGGACGACGATACGCGCGACGCATGAAGTTACGGATCACCGTAGTGACATAATCCGGTTGTTTGCTACCGCTATCGGGCAGGATCCGCCGATGGTGTTCGGGCGGCCAAGCAGCGTAGATTGGCCCCTGAAAATCTACGAACTCAACGACAATCTGCGGTTCTGTTGACGGAAACGGAGGAGCTCCTTTTTTCGGTTTTGGTACAGGTTTGGTCGTCAGGTTCTTGATGCGGATCTGGATACCTGGAAATTTCGGGTTGTCGCCGGGCAGTGGAAATTGCTCGATCCGCCCTTCTAGTACAAACGTCTGCGGTTTCTGTTTCGTTCCAACCACCTCCACCACACCGAGTCGTTCGCTAGGAGAGAGCGTATCACTTCGTATTCCAATGTTAATTTCCATCTGGGGAATCATTTGACCCTCCGGAATCAGAGCATACGCACGCACAGTTACCCGAACCGTGCCCTGCCTTGGAAAATTATCGATCCCTGCAATAAACTGTGTTTGGCCGTTCAGTAAACT
>CAWVZW010000186.1:0-3652 GCA_963934735.1 uncultured Planctomycetaceae bacterium | reverse complement strand
CATTGGTTTTTGCGACAAGCGTAAGTCGTTTGCCTTTTGGGTTGTTTCGTTTTTGAGTGTATTCAAACGCATAGCGGATGATTCGTTCGCAACCTTTGCGAGTGTAGATGGCAGTTTGAGTGGCAACTTCATCGGCTGTACCCTTCTTAAGAAATCCGCCGACACCACAGTACATGTCTTCGGTGTTTTCTCGAACAACCACAAAATCGATATCTTCAGGACCTTTGCCGGCTAAGGGAGTTTCGACTCCGGGATAAAGGGTAATAGGTCGTAGGTTAACGTATTGGTCGAGTTGAAATCGGAGGTTTAGCAAGAGCCCCTTTTCGAGGATCCCAGGCTGAACGTCTGGATGACCAATGGCTCCGAGATAGATCGAATCGAATTGTTGCAATTCTTCGATGGCGCCCTCGGGTAACGTTTCCCCGGTTTTGAGGTAACGTTCTCCGCCAAAATCAAAATAGGTGAGTTCATATTCGAACGAATCCTTTGCGGCAACTGCTGCGAGTACTTTAATCGCTTCGTTGGTTACTTCAGGACCGGTTCCGTCACCAGGGATAACTGCGATCTTCATAGGGCTAATGCTTTTCTCGAGGATGCTTGTTTTTTAGTGTGTTTGTCAGCACTTAATTTTAGCATTGAACCGGTTTTTCGCCAATTGCCCCTTGGATTCTGCTATTACCCGCCAATTAGTTTAGTCCAATGTCGCATGGCAATGATGGCCACTGTGGTGGCTAGCCACAGACAATGTTCAGGCGTCAGTCGCTGCTTAAGTAGGCGAATGTTCAAGTGAAACAAACTACAGAGCAAGGTAACGAGTAAAATACTTTGCCAGCCGAGAACCAAGCCGATGAGGATGAAAGCGTAGATGTGTGACCAGGGAGCGGCCGATTTCTGCTTGATCATCGTCGGCACGTAAACGCACCCAGTGACCAGTCCGACCAAGGCTCCGACGATCGCTGAGGATAGGTTGTGGATGATGGTGGGATTGAGGGAGATAGCGTGTCCGTGGATGTCAAAGGCAATGGAACTTGGCCAGAGGATGGTAAGCACGGTGGCGGCAACAATTCCAAAAAGATATAGTCTCCGAGGAACAGTATCTTTTTGAAATCGAATCAAGGCTGCGGTCATGAGAATGGTGAGCAAGCATGTGTGGACGAGGAAGTAGCCCAGCAGCACCCAGGGTGGGTTGATCATCATACCTTCAAAAACAAATAAATTCAGACGCGGTTTTTCGATGAGGTTGATGCCATCGCAGAATATTTCAACGAATGCAATCGCGCCGATAGTCGCTGCGGCGAAGGACTCGATAACGAGGTAGCGAATGGAGATTTTCATCTTACAGGTGTGACAGCGCCCACCGAGCCAGATCCAGCCGAATATGGGTTGATTGTGATACATCTTGATTCGTGTATCGCAACCTGGGCAGGATGATGATCCCAGCAGGGTTTGCTGGCGGGGCAAGCGGTAAGCGACGACGTTGAGGAAGCTTCCGAGAGTTGCTCCAACGTAAAAGAAATAGGTCACCGCACAGACGACAAAGAAATGCATGATGAATAGGTCAAAGAAAAAACTCGCGGTGGATTGTAGTTTTCCGACATGACGGAATTCATTGAGTGCCGTCGCATTTGGCAATATTACAAACAGCACCACTAGAACGGCAATGACGTACCAAGGGCCTCGATTTTTGGATGAATGCATGATGGGCGATATTATAATACTTGCAGCATTGCGGTGCGATATGCATTAGGAATTCCGCTGCGGCGATGGCTTTCCGCTAAGGACGTGCGGATTACTGTAGTGCAGCAAAAAAGCCGTTTATGTTTTAACGCATAAACGGCTTCAGCGACCCCGACGGGATTCGAACCCGCAACCACCGGATCGACAGTCCGGTACTCTAACCAGTTGAGCTACAGGGCCTAACTTACAACTACCTAAGTAGTGAACTCAATAATGAGTTCAGTTAAGATATCTAAAAAGATACCGGATTATTAATTTCAGGCAAGCCCCCTTAAGGCTCATCTCGCCGAGCATCTTACAATAATGTTGATAATTATTGCTACTCAAAACAACATGGGTGACGGCTCAAAACCGAGTTGCCGCACCCGTTGCAAATCTCGTTGGGCCGCCGTTTTCTTGTCAAGTGACATCAGCACTAATGAACGGTGATAGACCACGACCGCCAGTTGTCGTTTGACGGAACTTAAGTATTTATCGAGATCCGCTGGCGATATCGAACTCACTCTTTCTGTTTCAATACTAGCCTCAGTCTGATCGAGGTATTGTGACACCAATTTCACCGCTTGATTTAAATCTTCTTGTGCCAACTGCGGTTGATTATTGACGAAATGTAGTAGCCCCCGAGTGTCGAGCGCCATGCCAACAAAGTTTGCAGTCTCAGGAGTAATCAATATTGTGCTCGAGAATATCTCTGGCTTAAATGAATCTGGTACCGCGCCGAACTTCATCGCTTTGCTTAAATCTAATTCCGCGTCGGCTGGTTCGTTCGCTTGCCGTAATAACTGGGCACGGAATAATAACACCCGCCCATACATTTTGCGAAATTCGATACTGCGCAACGCCATTATCTGAGCTTGACTGTCCTCCCACTGCACACCCGGTTCAACCTGCGGCATTATGGCGTGGTGTTGATCGAGAAATGCGATAGCGGTGTCCAATCGCTCTAATGCAGTCGATGTCTCCTCGGCGTGATAGCTTTGATAGGCGCCTTGAACATGTGACATCGGTTGGGCAAACAGACACATCGTGTCGCCTCCTAGCAGATCGAGACAACGGTTGATGTCGTGTAACGCCTCGGTAATGTGTTGCCCGGAAATTGCTATCTGGTAAGCGCGGTTGTTGTAGTAGGTCGCAGTCGCTAGCAGAGGAAGACTTGTAAGGCGATCATCCTCTTGATACCAACTATCGATGATTTGCCATTGTTGCCACACTTGAGCTGCTTGATTTGACGGTGCCGCTTCCGCTGCCGCGGGCGGGTCCAACGCTTCACTAGTTGTACGTGTGGCAATTGCCTGACGGTTGAGTACGTCACAAAGTGTCATCCGCAGGGTTATCTCTTCCATATCGAGTGCAACTGTTGAGTTGTCCTCATCCAAGAGGAGGCTGATGTACAAGTCGATAGCCGCTTGATATTTGCCCATTTTGTCATGCCAACGGGCTTGGTCTAATTTGATAGGAGTACTGTGTGGATCCCAGTCGCTGGCTTCGGCAGTGAGTCGTAGAGCAGCTTCCTGGTCACCGTTTTCCCAAGCAATTCGGGCGGACGCCTGTTTCCAAGATGCAATTTCTTTGGGGCACCATTGCATCAATAAGGGGATTGCTACTAATGCGATCAAACCTGCAGAGATGCGTCGCCCCGTTTTTTTCGGGTCTGTCGTGCTAGGAGTCGCCGGATCATTTAAAGGATCTGCAATATCCGGTGGTAGCTGCTTATCGTCCGACATTTGATATGAACCCTGCGTTAGCTAGGTAACGAACGTTAGCAATATATGTGTAGTGACCGCCGCTACGGGCTTTCTACGAGGGAATTATCGACCGTTGTAGGCGCCGCCATTCGTGCTCGGTGTGGCTGGCGCTACCGGTGCATAATAACTGTTTGCATCACCAGTGCTGCCTGGGCGGTACGGCGCGGCGG
>CAWVZW010000185.1:0-3685 GCA_963934735.1 uncultured Planctomycetaceae bacterium | reverse complement strand
TTGATTTGGTTTGGATTGATTTGGTTTGGATTGATTTGGTTTGGATTGGTTTAAAAGGAAGAGGCCGGCTGCTTAAACTCTAGCACCAAAATTACGCGAGTATTTCCTCGATAGGTGAACCGATCACAAGCGAATGCGGTCGTTGGCTATTATCATAAATCCGAGTATCTGAATTGATACCTAATAAGTGGTAAATCGTTGCCGCCATATCAGCCGGGTCTCTCGGATTTTCCACTGGATACGCTGCCGATTTGTCAGACTTCCCAAACACGGCACCGCCCTGTATCCCTGCTCCTGCTAACGCAAGCGAGTATACAAACGGCCAATGATCTCGACCCTGATTACTATTAATCTTTGGCGTCCGCCCAAATTCTGCATTGATAACAACTAATGTGTCTTGGAGCATTCCCCGTTGTGCCAAATCAGTCAGCAACGCGGAAGCAGATTGGTCCAGAGTCGGTGCCAGACTATCCTTCATCTTCTGGGCATTTTGTGAATGCGTGTCCCATGAACCGGACGGAGTATGACAATAGCTGATATTCACCATCGGTACGCCAGCCTCTGCTAACCGCCTCGCCAGTAAACAACGTTGGCCAAATTCCGTTTTTCCATATACCTCACGAATCTCTTCGGGTTCTTGTGATAAGTCAAAGGCAGCCTTGGTGCGTTTACTTGCAAGCAGAGACACCGCGCGTTCGAAGTGGGGTGCTAGGCGTTGTGCCTCACCTAAATTCTCTAACTCACGACTAAATGAATTGAATTGCTTACGCAGGTTCGCTCGATCAGTCAGTCGTAATCCGTCCAGCCCTGCCGGATTTTTCAACGCTTCGATTTCAACTTTTTTGCCAAGCAAGGATTGATCGACAGCAAAACTCGAATGCCCAGAACCGAGAAACCCTGGCGTCTGCCCATGCAGTGTTGTGCCGTTGCTGCGCCGCATCAATGGTCCGATTCTCACCCACGAAGGGAGGTTGCCGACCGCGCTTCGTAAGTGATCTACGACAGCACCCACCGGCGGGAAATCTGAGTCACTTGGTGGAAAGTCGCCTTGGCTACGCAATGCAGATGGATGTTTATGGCCCGTTTGGGCCGGTAAACAAGCCTGAGTATGATTTGTGTTACCATGCGTCATGCTCCGCACGACTGCTAATTTCCCCGCGTGCTGTGAAAGTTTTGGCAAGAGTTCACAAAATTGTGTACCTGGGACGGTTGTCGAAATTGCACCAAATGGTCCTCGCACGTCCACTGGTCCAGCGGGCTTCGGATCAAATGTTTCCTGCTGTGGATGACCACCATGCAAGAACATCATAATAACCTGTTTGGCCTTACCAAAGGTTGGGTTGTCTGCCGCTAAAGCCCTCTGGTTTAAGACGTCTGATAGCGACAATCCCATTCCCATAAGTCCACCGACACGCAGAACGTCTCTGCGAGTAAGCTCGGAATCGTATTGCGGCAGAGTAAAAGCCATGGACCACCTAAGTTCAGGGTTTTATAGCGTTTCCCAATGTTAGTTAAAATCACTTCCAAAGTAAATCCATCAGGTCGCAAACACGCGTCGCAACCAATCTTTGCGACCGTCTGCCATCATGACATGCAATTCTCTGGACTGGTTTATTTTATATATAGATGCGGAATAAGCCAACGAATCGATGAGTTGCTTGCGCTCAAGATCTTCGCCCTGCATGTTTTTCCCCGCAACGATCCAGGTCTCACGGGGAGCCACAAGTGAGACTAACTGTCCGATATCACCTAAATCTGACAACATGCCCGGTAAAATCGCACCAATCTGTCCATCGCCATATCGGCGGTCGCTCGCTAGAGTCAACGGGGCATCCAAGGCGACAAACCGCTTAATACGGGACTGTAGCCCGGCAGTCACCACGCCGGGCACAATTGCAGCGCCTCGAGTCACCAATGACACGGTCGGAATCTTCTCGTAGGCCGCCGCCACCCAGCCGATCGCGACCTGTAAATCTTTGACCCATTGTCCGGCCAACGGTCTCCCAATCCAGGCAGCCCATTGCGCTGCATTGTGGTCAAGCGCAGCGCCAATCCGATTACCCGAGGGGCCATACTTACCGGTGGCACGCAAGATTACTTCCAAAACATCGACTCCATGATCAGCACACCATGTCCGTTCTTCTTGTGATAGAGCATCCCCTTCTAAAGCCGTCGCTATGATCAGCTCTTGCCCGGCGCCCTTGTTCCAGCGAAACCCACAACGAACTCCTTCTTCCGGCTCCACTTCAAAATAAACACTGCTTCCCTTATCGGCATCGGACAACATCACGCCGTCGTGGACCTTCACTTGATTTCCATGACGACCCACATGCCGACGAATAATTCCGAGTTTAGCAACCCGATCGGCTTCCCAATGCTCAAGATGTACTGGCTTGACTTGCCGGCGATTCAGCTGAACCGCAAACCGTTTCGCGAGCATTGGCAAAGTAACAAAACCTTCAGGCCGATGACCCTCTGGGTAGCACCGCAGCAGATTACGGTCGACCGGGCTTATATCCGGTTCCGGAATTGGGCTACCATCACCCTCGTTCTTTAAGTGTAGTGTCACCCAACCGTACATCGCTTCCCTCATTGGCTGATTATAATCGTGATTGGAGTCGACAATGACGTGCGTTACATTCTTGTGTTTGGCAACTTTGGCAAACACAACTTCGGCACCTGCCAGACTTTTTTTTGCTTCCGCTACAGAAAACTGAATGCCGTCACGTGTCGCGTTTATCACCATCAGCGCCCGTGGCGCAACGAGCCCTAGCACGCCCCATTCTTCCGTAAACGTAAGAGCACCAGGCACTAATTCACACATACAACAGGCTACGCCGAGATATGCCTGATAATTCCCGACACTGCAAACCGGTATGACCGCCTTGAATCGCTCTTCCAAAGCACCAGCATACATCGTCTGATTACCGCCGCCACTTGTTCCGGTAATGGCCAGTTTCTCACCATCAACGTCGCTACGACTCTCGAGGTAATCTGCGCACCGCATATTTTCATACACTTGAATACCAGCCAGATTCCTCCCTGTCGCATAAAGAGTCGCCGCCGTCATTTCGCCGTGATATTCACCCAACGCCTGTTCGATCCCTCGTTCTCCTGCACCACAAGCATCGACTGCCATGGCCACAAAACCAAGTTTAGCAAGACCTATACACCGAGACTGGACGGTCGGATCCTGCTTCGCACCCTTCCAGTGACCGTGCACACACAACACTGCTGGAAACGGACCCTCTCCATCAGGGCGATACACATTGGCTGTCATCTGCACGCCTGGTATCGTCTGAATGACAACTTTTTCAATGGTGTATCCTGCAAATTCCAATTTCCCCACGAGGGTCGGATCCAAATCACATTTTTTGTCCGGAAAACCTCCCAACGCTTTGACCAGTTTTTTGCGAATCTCCGTTCGCTTCAGACTCCACTGCTGTTTGCTGTCCGGCAATGTATGATTGGTAACCAGATCCGCAGCTTGCTCACGAATGAAAGTTAAAAACATGTCAGATTCATCTCGAGTTACCATTTGCTGAATCCTTTGTTGTTAGATGAAGAAACCTGTTTGTATTATATGACAGGTTCACTAACATTGCACTTGAAAGATACGTGTAGAGAACGCTTTTGAAGATCTTAGCCACACCGCCGCTGGACAAGCAAAGCGGTACTCGGATTT
>CAWVZW010000184.1:0-3820 GCA_963934735.1 uncultured Planctomycetaceae bacterium | reverse complement strand
GAATATTTTGCCTATCAGTGTCATGACACTAACAATTCCTATTCTGGTTGACTTAAGGGATCGATCTTCAAAGAAAATTAGTAGACGCTGCTACATCCTTGAATTCTATCCCAATTGTGAACGGTAATCACTAAAAATCTACATTGCGCATGCGATTGGGATAATCGCTACTTCTTGTTTTTTCGGACGTTGAGACCCTTTGTAATCAACATAAGTGTTACTTTTTGCGAATGTTAAGTAAAAAATGGTAAAATGGGTCACTTGGCTAATTATATCTGTCATCGCATGTAATTAGGCGTTTTTTTTACTGAGAATGCCCATAACAGACTATTAGCTTGCTCGTGTCGTTAGTTTTTCCTTTTTAGCCCAACAGCTTTGAAGCTAAGCAGCACCGAGATACCAGCGAGAGTTGCTGCAATGATTGACAATATATCGCCAAATCGCATATAGACGCTGTTATAGGTGGCTTTACCGACTTGCGCAATCACAAACCCATCTTTGAGTTTGGCTTCTTGTTCCACGATTTTTCCAGTCGGGGTGATCCACGCCGAGATACCCGTGTTGGCGGCGACCAAGTTGGTTCGCCGCATTTCAACGGCTCGCATGATATTGCACCGCAAGTGGATATCTAACATTGCTGAACCCCAGAACCAGCCGTCATTGGTGAGGTTTAGCATGACGTCACCCTGTTGTCGTTGCGTGTTAGATTGTTGCATCATATTTCGTATGAGATGAGGAACCGTACTTTCAAAACAAATATTGGGAACAAAAACGACACCATCAATTTCAAACATTAACACACCGTTACCAGCGGCCAATCCGGGTCCGATGGGCAACAGGTTATAAAGCCAGGGAAAATAGTTTCCAAGTGGAATGTACTCACCGAACATCACGAGATGGCTCTTACGATAGATGTCGCGTACCTTGCCATCGGGACGGAATAGAATTGCTGAATTGTAAGTTGGTGTATCCACAACACTGAGGTCATGAATATCGGTTCCGGCAATCAAGTGTATGCCGTTGGTTGCCGGCACCGTGGAGTTCGAATTGAGTAATGCAAGCAGATCCTGATTTACGCGACGAAGATTATCCTGAACTATTGCAACGTGTTGGCGGAATTTTGTATCGTCGATGTCCGCAAAATATTGATCTTGTGGTTTGTATATTTTTGATGCTGGTTGTGGGTCCGTAAAATAGGTTGGCCCAAATGGATACATCGATTCGGGCCAAACAAGTAGCGACAAGTTTTCGTTTGCTTGGCGAGCCAATTTCGATTGTTGAATGTAACTTTGTTGTTGGCGTTTGTTCTTCTCGGAATATTGTTCCGGAGTTAATTCAAACTGAGTATTGATAGATCCTTGGATCAATCCTACGGTCGTCTGTTTTGACATATTCGAATACGTCCGACCGAGTTGTTGATAACCATATGTCAGAGTCAACGCCAACATCAACAGGATCGACGCAGCATGCACGAGGATAGTTCTTTTTGCGGATGGGCGATTCGACTGATTTCGTGCTGCCACAATGATGGAATACAAACTGCCAGCAATTAGCATGATCAGCAGCGAGATGATTTGATTTCCACCGAGGTCGGCAATTTGTATTAACATCAGATGATCGGTTTGCGTGTGGGATAGGCACGCCATGGAAAATCCTGAAAAAATGTATCCACGTAACCATTCAAATGTAATCCAACTGATTGCTGCAGCGAGCGGTAACGGCAGACGAAGACGGTGTACACAACAGCGACCTACAAAAACAAAGCAGGGCAGATAAATCCCTAGATATAATCCTAGAGCGAGCCAACCGAAATGCGTTGTCCAATGAGCCAGTCGCAACCCCTGTAACATGATCATCCAGTAGACGACGTGTGCGAGCCACATATGCGTATATGAATTTCCCAGTATGCGATCTAAACGTTTGGGAGATTTACTGGAAACAAACCTATCGGCCGTTAGCAAAGGCATCCACAATATTGGTGCCAACCAAGCCATGAAGCTCCAATTAATTGGAGGGAAGGCGGTCCACAATAAGCATCCACCGAACAGCGACAATCCAAATGTCATGCGTCGCGACAATTGTGCTGGCCTACTCATTGGAGATAGGATTCCTTGTTGAAATATATTGTAAATGACCGGTGTTGATGTTTACCAAGGAAATGGCAGGACAGAAATTTGTTCTCCCACATCATACTCGCGTTGTGGGGGTTGGAAAAAGACCAGACAGTTTGCTTGTGCGAGTGTTTGTTGGTCGGCCGAGCCACTCCATGTCAACGGCGTGACAGACCATTTCCCCGAAATCCAATCGAGCCGCCCTGGATGATAAGTAGGGCGGTCGCCGCGTAATGTATATGGAGCTGTTAATTCTGCCAAGGAATCCCCATGGATGTCCACTTCCCCAGTACCTTGTTGATATGCTCTGATCATCGGTGCCACCAATAGCATGTAGCAAACTAGGCTGCTGACTGGGTTGCCTGGCAATCCGAAGACGAGCGTCGGTTGCTGCGTGTTTGCGGCTTGCCCAAACCACAGCGGTTTACCCGGCTTGAGCTGCACTTTATGAAAAACTTCTGTCACATGAGCTTGCTGCAGCAGGGCGGGAACGAGGTCTTTTTCACCCATGGACACACCGCCTGAAAGCAGCAACACGTCATACTGTAGTCCTTGTTGAATCTTGTCAGATAATTCCAGCTCATTATCGCGGCCGATTCCCAGCGGAATTACATTGCCACCGCTGGCGGTAACGAGCGAAATTAACAAAGCCTCATTGCTGTTACGGATTTGGCCAGCTTGGGGATGTTGGTCAACATCAACTAATTCATCGCCGGTGCAAATGATGGCAACATTCGGTTGTGCCGTAACGGGTACTTCAGCACAACCCACTTCTGCTAACAGACCGATTTCGACAGGGCGAATTTGTGAACCTGCGGGAATCACCACATCGCCGCAACTTAAGGATTTCCCTTGCCGCATAATGTGACTGCCCAACGTGACTGTCGTGTTGTCTACCACGACAGTATTGGCTACCAAATTCACGGTGCAATCCTCGATCATGACAACTGCTTGAGTGCCGCTTGGAATAGGTGCGCCTGTCATGATTTGCGTTGCGGTGCCAGTTTTCACAGGCTGAGTTGGCGTTTGACCGGCGTGAACAACTTCGTTGATTAACAGGGATTGGTTTGACTGGAGGTCAGCGATGCGGATGGCAAACCCATCCACTTGTGATTTATCAAATGGTGGAGAATCAATGTCACTCTTTATATCCGCCGCGGTGTAGCGACCGAGGGCTTGTGTGAGTGTACACGTGGAGATCGTGGGCTGGGGAATTCGCCGATATATTTCTTGCCATGCTTGGGAAATACTTATCATGTGTAACTTAGCACGCGTGTTCGGCAAGTCTGACATTGAGTTGCTTTCGCTATGTGATTACACAGAGGTCTGAATGAAGCGTTGTAGTATCTCAGGGCCGATATCTGACAAGAAGCTTTCTGGGTGAAACTGCCATCCGTATAGAGGCAGGGAGTTGTGTCGAATTGCCATGATCTCACGTGAACCATCGGGCGCAAACGTCCAGGCACTCACTTGAAAATCGTCGCTTAGCGTAGCAGGTTCGATGACGAGGCTATGATACCGAGTTGCAATAAATGGGTTAGGTAGCCCAGCAAAAATTCCTTGGTCGTCATGATTGATTTCGTCAGTCTTACCGTGCATCAGTTGTTTGGCTCGCACTATCGTAGCTCCCGTGACTTGACCAATGGATTGATGGCCAAGACAAACGCCTAAGATAGGAATCGTTCCCATCAATTGTTCGATGATGTTCA
>CAWVZW010000183.1:0-3834 GCA_963934735.1 uncultured Planctomycetaceae bacterium | reverse complement strand
ATTTGATGCCCTTGGCCAGTCCAGGAGCGATTCGACGGACGCTGAAAATGATGTGGCAACGGCGTAGTCCTTTTCGCATTAAACCGACATTGAGTCCGACGCTGTGGCTGTGGTTCTTTAAGTTTGCGATGCGCTGCAATGGGCGGCATCAGCTACAGGCGGCGCAAGCCCGCTGGCAGTTGCTCGAATCGTCGCTGCAGTTGTACCAAGAGATGTTAGATGAGCATGAGTTGCAGTGCGAGTGGCAGCAGAACGGTTTATTATATGTGTTCCAAAATGAACATGCACTTGAGGGACACTCAGCGACGAATGATTTTTTGAAACAGGAATTTTCGATCAAGGGAGAGTGTCTGGAGTCCGCTGCATTGCTGCAGTTGGAACCGAGCCTACTGGATAGCGTGGCCGGCGCTTGGTTTTACGCGGACGATGCTCATGTGAGGCCAGATAAATTGATGTCTGAGATGAAGCGAGTGTTGCAGGAGTTGGGCGTAGAAATTCGTGAGAATTGCGAGTTACTGCGGTTTCGACGGAGGGGGCTAAAAGCATTGGCGATTGAAACAACTGACGGCGAGATCGAAGCGGATCAATTCGTGATGGCGCTCGGAGCGGTTACTCCGAAGTGGCAAGCAGAATTAGGAACAGACATCCCGATTCAACCCGGAAAAGGTTATTCGCTGACCTTTCCACGTCCCGCGGCGTCACCGCGGATTCCGATGATATTTCCTCAGCATAAGGTTGCGATGACGCCTATGGATACGGGTTATCGCTTGGGATCGACGATGGAATTTTCAGGATATGATACATCGATTAATCAAAACCGTTTGGCTTTGTTGCGTGAAGGAGTGGAACCATATCTAGGGCAGCCCGCCGGTGAAATCATTGAAGATGAGTGGTATGGCTGGCGGCCGATGATGTATAACGGGATCCCGATTATTGATGCGAGTCCAAGGTTGCGTAATGTGTTGGTCGCCGCTGGACATAATATGTTGGGACTATCGATGGGGCCGGCGACTGGGAAATTGGTGAGTGAGCTGATTTCAGGTGAGCCTACACATGTGGATGCGAGGGCTTATGGGCAACTAGGGGGTCGCGAATGACCGCGAAGGAACACGAAGGAACATTAAGCAGCAAAGATGAGTTAGAATGAAGTTATGAAAACAACCACTTTACTACTCGTGTTATTCTCATTTTTCAGTGTCTCAGCCGGTGAATACAATCCGGTTTTGGATATCAAAGATCCAGCGCCCAAATGGGAAGCATTGCCAGCGACTAATGGTAAACGCATCGCGTTCGATGATTTTAAAGCGAAACAGGTGTTGGTGGTTATCTTTACGTGTAATAGTTGCCCGTACGCGGTTGATTATGAGGATCGCTTGAATGCGTTTGTCAAAAAATATACAGGCGACTCAATGCCGGTTGCACTCGTGGCGATCAACGTCAATAAGGTCGAGGAAGACTTGTTGCCGGCGATGAAAGTTCGAGCGACTGAGAAGAAATTTACCTTTCCGTATTTGTTTGATGAAACACAAATGATTGCCAAGAAATTTGGAGCCGGTTATACGCCGGAGTGTTTTGTGCTGAACCAGAAACGTGAAGTCGTCTATATGGGGGCGATAGACGATAGCCCTGATAAGACTAAGGTCAAAGTGAAATATCTCGAGGATGCAGTGGCTGCAGCGCTGGCGGGTGGGTTACCTAAGATAACTGAGACCGTACCCATCGGATGTCGCATTCGAATTGTCCGGACGCGACGGAAATAATCTCGCGGCCCATGCGCGTGAATTCGCGCTCATTCGGGTTCGTCCTCTACGCGTTTATCGGCAATGAACTGAGCATGTTCGACTTGCCCGTTGTCGTACCAAAACGTCCAAGTGCCTTCCATCATTCCGTTTTTAAAGGGACCGTGTGCAATACGCAGTCCATCGGCATCCCACGTTGTCCAATCTCCATCCGCAAGGTCATCAGAATAATAACCACTCGATGCTGTTTTTCCGTTGGGATGGTAGTTTGTCCATTTTCCGTCGCGCAATCCTTGATCAAAATTACCCGACGCTTTGATTCTGCCTTGATCGTCGCGTTGTACCCACTGGCCATGAGGTTCGCCGAAATAGTAATTACCGGTGGCTCGGAAATCGAAGTAGGTCATCATCGCGGGGCCTTGGGCGGCACGGTCTTGCGGCGATCCTACCCAGACCGATAGCCTAAGTTCCTTACCGTTGATTTCTTCAATCGTGGGCATGCCGACGACTGGGTTGTATTTCAAGAGGTGCTTCGCTGTGGGGATGCGTTGTTGGTAGTACTGACTACTGACCATTTGGCGGTACAGCAATAGCCAACGCGAAGATTTGAATTTGATGGTATCTTGTGGCGCGGCTTTACGGTCTGTTCGTTCTTCAGTGGAACGTAAAATGTCAACAAATCGTCCGTCTGCAGTTCGGACTTCGGCGACAAATCGATAACAAAGACCATAAGGTTGAGTGAACATTTCCCAACGTTGATCAAATCTAAATTGGTGTGCGACAAAAGCTATTTTGTCGCTGATATAAATCTTGGTTGTATGCGTGTAAAGGCTGGCGGCGGCGACGGTGAGAAAGACAAATAATCCCCAGGCGGCGATGGCATTGGATATCTTAGGAAATGCGGTAGAGACGGTGTCCAGTTGGGTAGAATCATCGTGGTTAGAATTCCCAGGCGTTAGTTTTGAAAGAGGTTTGTAATTCCACCACGAGGATGGAATGAAGCTGAGTAGGCCAGCGATGCTAATGATGGAAAATACGAGAACTTCCATGGTGAGGAAAATGCCTACGTGAAGTCCGATGAAGGAGATAACGCCGACGGTGCGAATTTGATTTGTTTTGTACGGGCTGAGTAGGAGGACTTGGGCAATGAGTTCCAATAGAAGCGCGCCCCAAGTCAGCCCCATCAAAACTAATGGGAAGTTGGTTAGCCAAAGTCCGATTGGTTTAGCGAGGCCCGTGTCGCTGAGGATAATCATTAGTGCCGTGCCATCAACCCACTCGGTATTTAATTTGAGGAGTCCGGTGACGGTATACATGACGACGAATTGTAGCAGCAGTGCAGCGGTGGCGAATGAGTAGACGCTGCCCGCCGGAGCCTTGAATTTGCTGTGGACCGAGAGGCATTTAGAGCAGGGCAGGAGCGTGAGGAAGAACAGCAGTGAGCATAGTAGCATGTCTCCGCCAGTGAGTAGTGGTGGGACGCGGGCTAGGACTGAGGCGAAGAGAATCCAGCAAATCCCAGCGGCGATGCGGCTGTGATAGCCTACGAGCAGGAAACAAGCGGCGATGGCTTGCAGAATAAAGAGGGATGTTTGGTAGGTATTGGATTCGCTGAGGAGGTGTAGTGACCAAGTGGGAGCGTATTTGTAGTATTCTTCAGCTATTTCAAAAGGAATGGCGCTATCGGCAAAATAGTGATCGGCGAGGTGTCTTATGCGGTCGCAGGTATCCCAAAGAAGGACGCCTGCCGCTGCGATCCGCATCAGGGCGATGGAGCGAATGTCGAGCGAAAAAACGCGTTTAAATAAATCTCCCATTTTCAATACTCACTGCCGAAAAGTGTGGACTCGTGTTAGGAATCGTAATGAAAAGCGGTTGTCTGTTCAACATAGATTATGGCGGGAGTGGATGATTGGAGCATTAGGTTAAAGTCTACGAGCCGGTTATTGGAGAAACTGTGTAGGTAGGTTAAGATGGTTTTTCTATCAGCCAATAACGTTGACGCACTATGGCCGAGTGGCGGAACTGGCAGACGCTCAGGACTTAAAATCCTGTGTCCTCACGGACGTGCGGGTTCGAGTCCCGCCTCGGCTAC
>CAWVZW010000182.1:0-3846 GCA_963934735.1 uncultured Planctomycetaceae bacterium | reverse complement strand
CCGTCGCGTGAGTCGGAATACGAAACACTCGCGATGCCTAGGCGGACAGCGCAACGCGTGTTGCCCGGTACATCAAAGTAATTACCGCCGCGGCAAACGGGACTCGACACAGAAAGTTGCAGGCTGTCCTTGTAGTAAATTTCCTCATGTCCCCCTGTTGGATCAAACTGATCGAGGACAAACTCCCACACACCACCGCACATGTCCGCCAGACCAAAACCGTTTCGTCCCTTTTCGCCGTAGTGATCCACCGGAGATAGGAAAGCGAAACCATCGCTCCACGGAGCATTCGCCAAGGGCCAAATTGTGTCACGCCCGGGGAGAAAGTCGACGGCGGAGATATTAACCCTACCTTTTCCCTCCAATAGCTCGTTTCCCCACCAGAAATAATGACTCTCCTGACTCCCGCCGCGGTTGGCATAGGCCCATTCGGATTCGGTGGGCAGGCGGATTTCCAATCCCTCGGGTAGTAAACCTACCTTGCGCTGTTTAACTGTAATCCAACTGCAAAAGGCTTTCATGTCCTGATAGCTGACGCAGACGACGGGATAGTTTTCCTTCATTGGAATTTCAAAACCTGGATCTCGCCAACTCTTGTCTTTTCGCTGCTCCCACGGGTTCTCAATTTTGGAGTCATGATAATAGCGATCCCATTTATGATTGAAGCATTGCGTCCATCCGAGTGTTTTCTCCGCATCGGTCACGTAACCAGTCGCCTCAACAAACCGACGGAACTGCCCCATGGTGACTTCCGTGCGTCCCATCCAAAACCCCTTGCTGACTTTCATCGACCGCGGATCACCCTCATACTGCTCACGCACGGTTCCCGCTTGAGCTCCACCTTCAATGCCAGTCGCCCACTCTTTTTCCTTCGCCGTACTGCCCATCATGAATTTGCCCGGTGGGATGTAGACAACTTCGAGCATGACGTCATTCCCAAGGTCCAACTGTTTCGCGTCTCCCTGTTGCGGCTCATCCCCAAGAAGCGGGAATGTGAAAAATAAAAATACAAACGCGACCGGAAACGACTGACACCAGAAACTTGACATGCTTTGCGGGCGAGTTAGACGAGTGTCCGCCTCAAGCGGAATCGACGCAACCAAGTCGGTTGTGAGCTGGGACTGTAGAGCAGATTTATACTTCACCAGTGATTTCCTTGTAATTAACCAAGCTGACCAAGAAGAAAAACCAAGCAAAAACAATAAACGAACCTCCATAAAACACATACGCATAATGATTCCTCATCCTAGCCTCTCACCGGCCTGTGATAGTTGGTGTACTTATATATTGTTGTGAAATATGTGTGTGATGTGGATAGTCAACGACCTGTCAGTTCAAATAGAACAATAGCATAGCGATTAATGCAACCAACAAACACCCAATATTTTTAACGACAAATTGTAGGGGCCCCGCGGCGTTGATTACGTGCCGTTTTGTGGCGGCAAATATGCCCGGAAACTCGCACCAATCATTTTCTCTGCGACCGCACTCTAACTGGAGATTCCAACCGCAGAACAAACGGCAACAAGCAATGGGGTAGTTACAAGCCCGCCCAACCAGTACTCGCCCAACCAACCACAGCTAAAACAAGAATAATAAGCCCGAATATAAACATTGACGTGACGACTGTACTTTTACCACGCCGTATGCGTTTCCCACAATTTGGGCACAGCATGGCCCCGTAGCGCGATTTATCATGTAATGCGTACGCACTTTCAGAAATTGAGGTTTCACATACCGGGCAATTTTTAAACTCAGCCATAACAACACTCCTAAACCAATATGAATCCAAATAACGAACTAGACCGACAACGCCTCATCAAGAACTCCACTATCCTACCCCACCGGGCAAAGAAAATGGGCCGCGTCGAGGCCACATTTAACCAGCTTACCAAATCACACCACGAAGTGCTTGGTTAAGCGGCGGCTGCATCCGGTCGGACAACGGCAGCTTCATCTTCAAACTGTTTGTTACCGATGCCGAGTCTAACAGCAAGTAGCAACTGGCAATCCGTGACCCCACCATCGCTCTGTTAGCTTCCATACGGAAAGGCCGTTTGTCATGAGTGCTCGTTGAATTGAACTATAGTTCGCCGTCCAACCCACGTTGATAGTACTTGTGGGTGATTTTATCCTGATTTTCTAACAGCCATTCAATCGAGGGCTCATTGCACATCGCCTTGTGTATTGCCTGAGCCATTGCTTTACGGTGAATATCAAATAGCGCTTTGTGATCGAGGTTCTCGTCCGTCGCGGCACCAGGATTGAGCCAAACCGAACAGATAATACCTAGGTCATTCGCCTTGTCTATTGGAATATCACCCGCGCGGACAGCGTCGAGCACACCGTTGGCAATTGCGGCCTGCACTGTACCCATTAAAATATTGGTATAGGCGCTTTTCTTGACCGTAACCTTGCTCACCATCAGCGTCACGGGACGAACTTGAATGTCGGTGTCGAGAATAGCGAAGACTTTGGAGTGCCCGACGGATTGGTTACCGGTCAACGTCGCAATCGCTGTACCGACCGGTCCGTCCAACTCACCGATAACAACCTCCGGCTCCGCAGCCGTGAATGGAGGCCCGCCAGCAACGAGAGACTCCCCCGTGCGCATGATGATTCTATCGCTCATATAATTGTTCCTTTGTTTATTCAGTTATCAAATTCGCCCGAGCGTCTCTATTGACACTACACGAGCTTGTAATCTATGCCATCTTTACGTCGTACTCAAGTTCTTTAACCAGTCGATCCTTAGGGGGTACTGTCGGAACTTAAGCGACTGTATTAGTCGTCATCCGCTTGGCGGCCACCTTCCACCAGCATACCAAAACACAACACGAAGTGCTTGGTTAGGCAATACACATATCTAGCCAAGTACATATGAAGCGAGCCACGGATTTCCAATTGGGGACCAAATCGGATAGGCTAAGGGCTTGGAAATTCGCAATCGAGCCATGAATGCGGTTAACAATCGAATGAGTAAAACAAACATCCCAAAACTTAAAACTGCTGTGGATCGCACCATGAAGGATTCCGTTTTTTACCTTGGGGTGGTACTCGTTTTAGCGTTGTTATCTTCGTCTGCCCAGGCCCAGCGAAAAAAAGATGCTACGTTTCTTAACAATTATTGCTTGAAATGCCACAACGCAGAAAATCACAAGGGCGATGTTCGCCTGGATAAACTTACTTTGCGTATAACGGGCGCTAACCACGAACTGTGGGAAGAGGTCATACATAAGATCCAGAGGGGCGAAATGCCGCCCGAGGATTCCCAGCAGCCCACTGCGGATGAACGCCGGACGTTCCTTTCCGAGGCGACTCGGTTGTTAACAAGGTACGAGGAAGGTACGACCGTGGTACGGGACCCTCTGATGCGCCTGACTAACGAACAGATCGCGCACAGTATTCAGGACCTACTACACACGCACGAGCATATTGCGGACCAACTTATCGGCGACCCAATCGACAAACACGGTTTTTCCCGTCAGTCAGAACTCAATCTTTCCGGTTCCTATCTTAAACTCTACACAGATTCACTTGAACAGATCATCGAACGGGCGATGCCGCCCCTTGTTCCAGTTCGGCCGGATGTGTTCCGCATCGTTGGCAATGATTGGGAAAAATGCCACTGGGCGGGCGATAACTATCTTTATCTGGGGCATCGACGGTTGTACGAAGGGCCAAAATGGATCGGTGATGACTTTGAGATCCCGCTACCACCCAAACACGAATACCGCATGTTTCTACGGGAAAACCGGAACAAGGGAAGATTCCGGATCAAATTAACGTTGCGCAATGAGCCGCCAACCTACGGGTATGGAGAGCATTTTCTGATCAAACCTGGCT
>CAWVZW010000181.1:0-3857 GCA_963934735.1 uncultured Planctomycetaceae bacterium | reverse complement strand
GTAACCAACCGAACTTACCACCAACTCGAGTTGGCCCTAAGCGGTCTTGGATACGGCCAGCCACTTTTCGTTCCAGCCAAATAAACCCCATCGCTCCAACAGCGACGACATGTATAACGAGGATACACGAGATCAGCGCAGCGATGACATAGCCGAGCCACGACCACGAACCATCACCGAAAATGTATTCATTAAAGAACTCTGCCATGTCGGCCTTTGTTCCTCTTACTATTAAAACTACTTATTTTTGAATCAACTACCTGTCAATTTCACCCATGACAACGTCTAAACTTCCAACAACTGCTGGCACATCGGCCAGCAACACGCCTCGGCAAAGTGGAGCAGTTACATAAAGGTTACTAAAGCAACTACTACGCGCTCGTACTCGCCAAGGATTCGACTGTCCATCGCTGACCACATAAAAACCCATCTGCCCACGCGGGGCTTCCGTTTCCAGATAAGCTTCACCGATCGGCAATTTCTGAGTCAACTTTATTGGTTCACCATGTGAACCGGAGCACGCGTCATATTTCTCAATGGACTGTTCGATCAATCGGACTGACTGTACAACTTCCAGCATGCGAACATAGAATCGATGCCAGCAATCGCCCAAGACTGCATCCCGTGGCACACCTGGATACTCTAATCCGTCCTTATAAACTTCTTGGTGTGATTCCGGGTAATTGCCTGTATCGGAATCTGCACAAATCACATCGAATTCATATCCATCATAGAGTTCGGTATACCGTTCTTCACCGTGGAATCGCAAATCGTGATACACGCCACTGCCGCGTAGCACAGGACCGGTGCAACCATAGTCGATGGCCATCCGCGGTGACAAAACACCAATGCCCGTTGTTCGAGCGATGAAAATAGCGTTTGTGGTTAAGAGCGTGTGAAATTCAGGGATGACTTTCTTGAACTGATTGATAAACTCACTACATGCTGCTGTCCAACCAGTTGGCAAATCAGCAGTCGCTCCGCCCGGTGCGATGTAACTGTAGGTCAAACGAGCGCCACATGCCTTTTCAAACAAGTCCAGAATTTTTTCTCGTTCTCGGAAAGCGTAAAGAAACGGGCTAAATGCGCCCAAGTCCAATCCGTAAGTTCCCATCGCAACCAAGTGACTGGCAACACGATTCATCTCACAAATTAATACTCGCAGGTGCCGACCCTTTTCCGGAACGTCGTAGTCAAGCAATTTCTCAATCGTCAAAGCCCAACCCAGATTCATATTCATCGCAGCGAGGTAATCCATGCGATCCGTATAGGGCACGAATTGTCGTACGGTCAAGTTTTCACCAATTTTTTCAGCACAGCGATGTAGATAACCAATATGCGGTTCAAGATCGGATACGATTTCACCGTCGGTGCGCAATGCCAATCGCAACACACCGTGGGTACTCGGATGTTGTGGTCCCATATTAATGAGCATTTCGTCCGTACGGACATCAAACTCAATTACTCGTGGATCATCAATATTTGTTGCTGACATGTTTCTTCGTTTTTTCTCTTAACGATTATGGCTCTCGATTTAACGGACGGGATTTTCACCAACCCCAATCCCTAACGGCCTCGCATCCCGTGGTACTCCAAAGGCATTTCGTAATCTTTACGCAGCGGATAGCCTTCCCAGTCGTCCGGGCACAAAATCCGCTTTAACTCCGGATGCCCAATAAAATTCACTCCCGACAAATCATAAACTTCTCGCTCATGCCAGATAGCTGTTGTCCAAACACCTGCCACCGAGGGAATCTCGGGCAGCTGCTGGGCGGCTTCATCTTTCCAGCGAGGAATTTTAACTTTGATAACAAGCGTTAACTTGGTTGCGATACTACTTAAGTGGTAAACCAACTCAAGATGTGGATTCCAATCGACTTTTTCCGCCTTCTTGGCATCCGTGTGCAAGTAGTCGATCGCTGTAATGCAGTTACACATATCGAAATGATAATCTTCAACATCACGTAAAAATTCACAAACGCCAATCAACGCTGAAGCAGTAACTTCGACCCATGCATCAATGGTATCGAGTTCCACGGCGACGATTCCGTCTCCAAACTTGTCTTTCAGTTGTGCTACTAATGCTATTTCGCTCATCGTTTTACCTTATGAAGTCTCCTCGGATTCCAATTGCGGAGCACGAGTCCTTTTCCGTTCGTCGATTGCAGCTTTCACCCAATCTAAATCACCCCGCCGCCAGACATAGGCAAAGCCCAACATCAAGACGGCGAAAAAGATACCAATATCAACTAATGTAATCCAAGCGAGAGTTTTGCTCGCGGTGGCGATCGCTTCGTTACTCGCCACCACATTAGAAAGATCACGAACGCCCATTTCAGTGAAAAGGCTCTTCGCGTTGTCTGTCAATTGACCCGCATGAACTGCTTGGTTAGACGCTGCCATTTCCGCTAAATGTTCTGACTTACCAAACACCGTTGCCCACGGAAAGAAGAAGGCCACTTCCACATCAAAGATAATGAAGAGTAAAGCGACAATATAAAACCGCAGGTCAAACTGAATATAGCTCGAACCAATAGCTGGCTCGCCGCACTCATAGATCTCACCCTTTTCCGGGTGCGGGTTTGAGGGACGCACGAAAAACCCAACCAATAGATTGACAAATACAAATGCCAACCCAAAACCGACAAACAATGCTAGATACCCAACAATGTTAACGGCTGACTGAATTCCTTCTGTTGCAAATAATAACATTCGTGTCATAACCCTTTTGGGGTGCAATAATATCTAATGATGGTGCTAACTAGGTGTATCCGCGACCGGAGTTTCTGCAACGTCTGTCAAACTCTGACGACCCGAGAACCCAGTGTTCAATTCGTGCCAGTGTTCGACACGATCCTCGCCCAACTTCCAGCACAGATAAACCATACGGTCATCTCGCTGAGATGGAAAATCAACCAAATCGATCGCTCCACTCGGTCCTGTCTTAGGTTCTGCTCCTAAGGCACGCAGCTCATCAATCAAATCGTTTAATCTATCTTTTTGGCGTTCTAACTCGCTCTGTTCGTGTATCAACTCTTCGGAATACAAACCGTCTTCTGCTGATAATTCACGACCAGCGCTGACCGAATCAAAATGACGTTGCCGCTGAAAAACACGCGAGCTCAGCTCAGCCAAGTCTGTGGTGATGGCGCGTACCAACGGTAGCGACGCATTCGCTTCTTCGATTGTGAACAATTTCATGGTTTGGTTAACCGTCATAATTTTGGTTATCTACTGCCCTTCTTCATTGGGACCGCTATGAACGGGAGTAACAATTACTTTAGATTGAGCGATGGCTGCTGGGTTCAATGTCGCTCGTCCCCAACTGACATCTACCGGCAATCTTGAATAATCAACGATACATCCATCGCGACTATAGCAACTCAAGTCATGTGAGGCACCCATGAAAATACAATCCACCGGACAGGGATCCACACATAATGCACAAAACATGCACTTGGAGTAATCAATCGAAAACCCAGTGACCTTGAAGCCCTTACCGACACTTACTTTTTCTTTTCCAATGTAGATACAATCAACGGGACAGGCATTGGCGCAACCGTCGCAGGCAATGCAGGTGGTAAGATCAAAACGATGAAATCCACGGTACCGTTCAGCCACCGGCACAGGTTTTTCGGGATATTCAAACTCTTCGGTAAACGTTCGTCGCTCCGGATCGTAAGTTTTAATCCAATATGTGAGCGTAATCTTCATCCCCTGCAGGGTCGTTTTCAAAACGCGCGCAACGTTTCCAAACCAATTTTTGAATGATCGAGCCGAAGTTAATTCTTGCTGATGAACGACCATCGCTATTGTGAATCCTTGTTGTAGATTTCAACCCTACAGGCGCAACCAAA
>CAWVZW010000180.1:0-3863 GCA_963934735.1 uncultured Planctomycetaceae bacterium | reverse complement strand
TTCTGTTCCGCCGTCGTCATCATCATCATCGCTGACAACAACCTTCTCGCAAAACTCACCTTGGAAATCAAGACGAGTGATTCGTTCGTGGTCGTCATCCCAAATAGCGTCGACCACAATTTTATTCTTGCCTTCGAATTCACCTTTGAGTAATTCCTCTGAAAGAGGATCTTCGACACGGCTTTCAATGGCACGTCGCAACGGCCGCGCGCCGTAATCTGTGTTCGAGCCGGCATTGACGAGATACTCTTTTGCGTCGTCGGTTAATTCCAACGCAATATCCATATTCGCAAGTCGTTCTCGGACTTTTGCCAATTCCAAATCAATGACTTGTTTTAGATCATTAATATCCAAGTGTCGGAAGATGATCGTATCGTCGAGGCGATTGAGGAATTCAGGACGAAAGACTCGTTCGATTTGCTCGAGCACTCGGACTTTCATCGACTCATAAGACGCATCATTATCGGGTGCTTGAAAACCAAAGGAAGCTTCATTTTTAATTGCATCCGCTCCGGCATTGGTAGTCATAATCAGGATTGTGTTACGGAAGTCTACGTTGCGACCAAAACTATCGGTCAACCGTCCTTCTTCCATGACCTGCAGTAGCATATTAAACACATCGGGATGTGCCTTTTCAATTTCATCAAGCAATATAACGGCATACGGTCGACGTCGAATTTTCTCGGTCAATTGCCCGCCTTCTTCGAATCCGACATATCCTGGAGGGGCACCGATGAGTCGGCTGATGTTATGTTTTTCCATATACTCACTCATATCAATATGAATGAGCGCTTCGGCGTCACCGAACATGTATTCAGCGAGTGCTTTAGCGAGCAAAGTTTTCCCGACACCCGTGGGGCCGGCGAACAGGAAACAGCCAGTGGGTCGTTTCGGGTCTTTCAGGCCACTGCGACTTCGGCGAACCGCTTTTGAAATCGCTGTGACTGCTGAGGCTTGGCTAATCACCGTCTTATGCAAATCACTTTCCATCGCCATCAGACGCTTGCCTTCTTCCGTTGACAGGCGAGTAAGTGGAACGCCAGTCATTTTCGAGACAACTTCAGCGATGACGTCTGCATCAACAACTCCACCTGCTTCAGCAGATTTTTCACGCCATTCTTGGGTGATGTTTTCTTTTTTCTTACGTAGTTTGTCAGCGCTGTCACGCAACGCAGCAGCCTTTTCGAAATCCTGATTTGCAACCGCGTCTTCTTTTTCACCGTTAAGGGCTTCGATTTCAGTATCAAGCTCTTTTAGATTTGGCGGGCGGGTCATTGTCTTCAACCGAATACGTGCTCCGGCTTCATCAATAACATCAATGGCCTTATCTGGCAAACAGCGAGCGGGGATGTAACGTTCAGAGAATTCGACCGCAGTTTCTAACGCTTCATCGGTGAACTCTACGCGATGATGTTCCTCGTACCGCTGTCGTAGCCCTTTGAGAATTTCAACAGTTTCTTCCTTGTTGGTTGGGTTCACAATAATTTCTTGGAACCGTCGAGCGAGCGCGTTGTCTTTCTCAATATATTTACGGTATTCGTCTAACGTTGTAGCACCGATGCATTGGATTTCGCCTCGAGCTAACGCTGGCTTGAGAACGTTCGCTGCGTCGATTGCGCCTTCTGCGCCACCAGCACCAACGAGTGTATGGAGTTCGTCGATAAATAGAATGGTGTTCTTTGCTCGGCGTACTTCATTCATAACCGCTTTGATACGTTCTTCAAATTGCCCTCGATATTTTGTGCCGGCTACCATCATCGCAAGGTCTAATACGACGATTCGTTTGTCTGCTAACAGGTCTGGGACTTCGCCATCGATCACCCGCTGGGCGAATCCCTCAATGATGGCTGTTTTTCCCACGCCCGCCTCGCCAAGCAACACAGGATTGTTCTTGGTACGACGGCAAAGTACCTGGATGGATCGTTCAATCTCTTGGTCACGTCCAATGACGGGATCAAGTTTTCCTTGCTTGGCAAGTTCCGTCAGGTCACGCCCAAAGCTATCCAAAGCGGGCGTCTTTGATTTGCTACTTTTGCCGCTTGATTCCGATGAACCTGAATCGTGGCGAGAGCGTTCGTCTTGTTCGCCGTTTTCGAGCCCATGCCCGAGTAGATTGAGTACTTCTTCACGTACGTCCTCAAGCTTCATGCCGAGGTTCATTAATACTTGGGCAGCCACGCCTTCTTGTTCGCGAAGCAGGCCAAGCAGGATATGTTCTGTACCGACATAATTATGGTTTAAGCTGCGAGCTTCTTCCATGGAATACTCGAGCACTTTTTTGGCGCGTGGTGTTTGAGGGAGTTTCCCCATGGTCACCATTTCGGGGCCACTTTGCACTAGTTTTTCAACTTCAAGGCGGATCTTGCGCAGATCGACGTCTAAGTTTTTCAATACATTGGCGGCAACACCACTGCCTTCTTTAACTAGACCTAACAGCACATGTTCCGTGCCGATGTATTCGTGATTAAATCGTTGCGCCTCTTGATTGGCAAGCTGCATCACCTTGCGTGCTCGATCTGTAAATCGTTCGTACATGATGACTCCCTCCTTGTTGTGTTTTTTGATTCGCTAAAGTAACACTCGTTATGCCGTTTAAAGCGAAACCGCATGTCAAGTATGTTCCAAAAATCCCGAAAATTGAATCAAGGCCATTTCAAATTGTAGTTCCTAGTTAACAACATACCCGAAAAAATGCATTTCGGGGATACCACCAAATGGAATCTTAAGTAGACACCGAGTTGGTTTTTTAAATTGTTTTTTAATTAAGATGCTTACGGTGAATACACGTTTTATGCCGCCACGGATGAAAAATCACTTTTGTTTTGCGACGTTAACTTCAATTCCAACAATTCTAGTTCTCGTTTTATTTCAAAATCCCATTGTTTTACGTTGTCCCACTTTTGAATCTCCGTGATCTGAATAAGCGATTTTTCGATGCGATTTGTATGTCGCAATAAAGTAATTAGTAGTAATCGCGCTTCAATATCATGAGGTGACTCCGTCAGAATTTGATTGATGATCGATTCGGACTCAAACCAGTTACCTTTGAAATATTGATTTCGCGCGTCGAGAAATAGTTCGTCGGAAATATCAGGTGATGCAACGGCCTCGTGTTCGTCTGACGGGTCCAATAACGGTGGAGCATTAGACACGGTTTCCGATGCTGTGTGGTTTGTATAGTCGCGATTGAACTGGCGACGTATTTGCAGTTGGGTTGCATGTTTACAAATGATTCGAAAACCGTCGATGGCACCGATGCTCCAACACAGCCCTACACAGCTCCAGATAACATCCAAACTAAGGCTCGGCACTGTTTCGATCCACATAAATTGGCAGGTGAGAGCTAAGTTAAAGAGCACTCCGAACCCAGCGGCCAGTGCTAGTCCCGTCCATTGGCCGCGCAGCCATAATCGTGACAGGCCCGGCCAGGCGGCTGTAATCCAGGGATTAAGAATGATAGGGGTCATGTCAGTATTGGAAATCATTGGTTAAGACAGAATCGTTAATAGGGATTCTACCGACTCCGCTCTTCTTGCGGCAAGGTTACTTAACATCGATTTGTTCCTGTTGTGGTTATTTGCACATTCATATCTGTTTTTGATAAATGAACCGCACTGGTTTTTTGGGGTGTTGAGTTGGGGGATATCAATGGTGTCACTTTCTGTCCTGCCATTTTGACAGGGTAGCGTCACTGTTAATCTCGGTTTGCAGTAAAACGGCGGCGAAATGCTAGCCCCCACTAGTAATAATGCAAATGCCGTTCCAAACTAAAAGAAGTGAAGAATAAACCTCCTGTTTTTCAACGTAGTGGTTTGATGGACAACAACGAAGCTATCGGTGTATTGCGAATTATCGATGCGAAC
>CAWVZW010000179.1:0-3881 GCA_963934735.1 uncultured Planctomycetaceae bacterium | reverse complement strand
TAGAGGCTATTTATTGCTTGAGCCGTTGATTTTCGGCTCATTTTCATCGGTTAAAAACCCGAGAATAGAAGTAGAATACGTATAAATTACCGCAGCGGGAAAATAGCATGTCAACGGAAATAGAGATCACAGATCCAAACGACTCTGAAACGGACGATGCCGTAGCCACGTTCGAAGAATCCGAAGCTCCGATCGATCTCGGTGCTGACTCAGATCACGACGAGAGCCCCATCGATACAGAGGAAACTGACGATACAGAGGAAACTGACGATACAGAGGATTCCGAAGAAGTTGATACTTCGATGGGGGAATGGTCCCTGTGCGCTTCGATGATCTTTCTGGCGGGATACCTAGTCGTGCTTTTGTTTTGGGTTCTTGACCATTCAATTTGGGAAACTCTAATTTCATTCGATAGGGAAGTTTACCGCACAGAGTTTCCTGTCGGCGTGGCGACAATTATATTATTGATTTCGGTCCTATCCACTTTTTGTTCGTTCATAAGTCTTGTTGCGGATAAATACAATCGAAAGACGTTATTAATTCGCCTCCTGACGCTCGGCCCCCTACTGCCCTTGGCTACCACAGGCTTCATGATTTGGATTATCATCCAACGTGGTGCCGGTAATTCAATTCTGGAGAATTTCCTCGGTTAGCCGAGCGTAAACTTCTTAAATCCTAGATAGCTTTCAGACTGCCGTTGAGCGAGTTTTTTTGGTAGACTTCGATATTGGCATTCGTACTTTGTTGTGCCGACAAGTGCCACTTGAAATCCATCCTCTTCATGGTTTGTATAATGGCGATTGATGTAATATGTTCTGGTTGCCTCAAGCAGTTTCAAGTTAGTGACCAATATGCCGGCCGATCTGGTCCATGTCCTGGTTGCAAGACGATCATTTCCATTCCAAAACTGGAAGATCAACTTGTCATCGAAGAACCTAAGTACAAGCCCGGTTCATCAGGCGCCCACACCAAAATTGACGGAATTCGCCGCCGCGCCGGTTTTTTCCAACGATTGGAAGTCATTACGCTTTGTTCAATCTTCGGCGCCGCTGCGGTTCTTGCACTTGTGATCCGAATACTGCAAACTGACCCCGTTACCCGCCTCAATTTAACGACAGGAGTCTTATTCGGCATCGGCCTAATACTATTGTCGCTGGGCTCAAGCGCACTGGGATACGGCATATTAAAAGACGTTGAGATCGAGGCATTCCCTCGACGCTCGACAATTTTCCGGTCGATTATTACATCGATATTTTACTGCCTTATCGCGTCGGGTTTTATAGCGTCGACATTATTTTTCACACAAGATGATCCACGCACGTTGATACTTGCGGTTATTGGGATTGCTTGTTTCTCAATCGCTAGCTTCGTACCAGCGGTGTTTTTTGAAATGGAATTGATGCAAGGTGCATTACATGTTTCAATCATGATTTGCATGACCAGCCTCTTTTGCCTGTTGGCGAACAATTACCATCAATGGTTGCTTTAGCTATGACCCGCCTCTTATTGGAACTTGATGCATTGAGAAATCCTCAACGCGTCATTCGCATTGCCTACCAACAAGACGTACCGCTGACGGAGCGGATTCGACGACTAATTGACACTCCAACGTTTCACCGACTAACTCACTTATCCCAACTAGGGTTGGTTTCTCGCGTATACCCCTCGGCAAACCATACTCGATTTGAACATTCACTAGGCGTCTATCATTTAGCTCTTCGGTATCTTGAACATTTCATGGGAAGTGAAGACTTCTCTAATTCCGTAACCACGGCTGAACTGGAGACGTTTGTACTGGCCGCGTTGTTGCACGATATTGGTCACTGGGCATATTGTCATCCAATGGAGGATATGCGGTTGCCAGGCCTCGTATGCCATGAACAAAGAGCTGCGAAAATCATTTGCGAATCTGAATTAGCCGATGAGATCGACTCACAATGGTCATGCACCCCTCAAGATGTCGCCAGTTTTCTGTCTGGCCAAGTCGGTTCCGCTAGTCAACAGTTGCTTTATTCGATGCTTTCGAGCCCTGTCGACATCGATAAAATGGATTATCTCCAACGTGACAGTCTCCACGCCGGTGTTCCTTACGGGCGTAACTACGATCAACAGCGACTAATACTGGGCCTGATCGCGGATCCAACAAGCAATCAATTAGCACTCAGTGGTAAATCTCTAACCGCCGCAGAGATGATGGTATTTGCGCGATACGTAATGTTTAGCGAAGTCTATTGGCACAAAACCGTTCGTAGCGCTACAGCCATGCTTCAATGCTGTGTCCAACAAATAGCAGGGGCTGAAAACATTGAATCTATTTGTTCTCTGAGCGATACCGAAGCGGAAAACTATATTCTTAACACGACTGAAGCGACTGCGCTAGCGTCAGATCTATTCGGCCCAACCCGTAAACTCCACAAGTCAGTATTCCAATGCAACGCATCTAACAACCCTGATATTTATCATCGTGTTGCTGGTTTATCATATATTGAATTGATCGAGGCGAGTCGGCGTTTACAAGAGTCGTTGAATTGCGGCACGACGCCCGACGCAGTTTTAATTGACGCGCCCCCAACACAACTTGAAGTGCAATTTGACTTAAACGTTTACGATAAAATGACAGATAGCTTTACGCCCTTGAGCGAGCGTTCGCCCGTAGTACGGATTTTAGCCGAAGAACAATTTGACTACCACGTAAAACGTGTTCGCATATTCGTACGAAGTGAATTTGCTGATGCTTGTCGGTCCCGTCGAGATTTGGACGAGTTACTCTTGCGGTCGTTATCTAACTAGAACACGGATTTGTTAGGCAGCGTCCGCCTTGGATACACCGCAGAAACTGCTAATCGCATTAACTAAATCGTGGCTAAGAAATGGTTTGCGCAGAAATGACACAGTCCATTTATCCGCAAAGAACATCCTGTCCAGACCATTAAAATGATTGGCAATAATTACGGTGGGCGAACAACTGGCTTCTCCCAGGTTCGCTGCTAATTCTCGTCGGTCGATAAAACAACAAACACTGGGCCAATTTTGGTTCCCCTCTGCAATCTCGCAGCGGCGGGAGTATAAATCGGCGTTGAATCCTTCTTGCATCAGTAACGTCTGTAATGCGCTCCGCTCACAACGGTCTGAGGCAATCACATTCACGCCTTTGCACGGTGCGGATAGGTTATTTCGATTCCAGAACGAGGACAATTCCGAAGAGCTCGCGACTGGATTCAACGCGGCTCGCATTTCAAGAAATTGTTGACGAGAGGCCAACATCGATTGCAAACGCTGGAAAGCAACCGTAGTGTCAAAGCGGCAGGCAATTGGTAGCGGATCGCCACTACGAGTATCGCCGATACACCACTCACCAGTAATTTCTAATATTAACGACAGTGGATACGATCCAACAACGTTTTGTAACATCTTGCGGGAAAACTCACCTCGCCGCTTGGTATTAATCAAGATGAGATCAGGTCGTTCGTCATTGGACGCAATTTGAGACAGGGCTTCCTCGCAGGAATACACTTGGAGAGAAATATGGGTTTCAGAGTAGCACCAGTCGCGCAAATCCGCGGTGAGCGAACAACTGTTAGGGCGGCCACCGGCAAAAATTGACCATACTGTAAGAGCGGTATTCATGTGGGTTTTGAGGAGAATCAAAAAACGACATTCGACTGTTGAGTTCGTACCCTAGGATTGTATAAGATACGGCCCAAAGTTTGAATACCATCTTTCGCTAGGACTAGAAACGTATTTTTCGAGCTTGACACGCACGGCAAATAAATGGCAGATTAGCACTACTTCAAACCAGCACGGAACGCTGGTTTTGTCTTACACACATATTTAGCACCCATGGATGGAACGCTTAAATGCTGCGGAGAAACCAACTCCTC
>CAWVZW010000178.1:0-4036 GCA_963934735.1 uncultured Planctomycetaceae bacterium | reverse complement strand
ATTTCAGGTAAGCGTCTAGCGCTCGTTGGCTTTGCTTTGAATACCACGATTCTCGTCGTGGGTGGTACGTTGTTCACGATCGAATACCTGACCGAAGTACCTGATGGATATCAACGGATCAGTTTTTATGCGTTAGATGCAGAAGGTGTCAGCACGGCGAATCCGATTTCACAAGAGATTTATGCACTTAAGGATAACAAAGTATTTATCAAGGGCTATATTCACCCAGGTGTAAACGGGCTGGGCCGAATTCAACGGTTTGTATTGGTTGGTGACTTGAAAACGTGTTGTTTTGGAGGTCAGCCAAAACCTTGGGACATGGTAGAAGTTACATTAAAAAAAGAACATCATTTGAGTTACGACATGAAAGTGCACAAGCTTTGGGGTAAAATGGATATTGGTGGTGGTGGCCATTTAGCGGTTGGTAGCACCAAAGAGGTAACTGGCGACAATCCACTGCAAGGTGGTTACTATGCAATTGACGCGGATGGAGTGAAGTAGCGAAGTCGTATCAACGGACAGGAGTTGGGTAAATGAAGGCAAGGCGCATTTTATTGATGGCATGTTGCTTAGCCGTTCTTTCGGCAAATGCCGTGCTGGGGCAGACGGTCGACAAGAAACGCTTGAAAGACATTTCTTTTGACGACGTTAAGTTCGACATTAAGAAGGGCGCACCTTTTAAGCGGTCGATGTTGACGAAAGAAATTGAGGCCATGGACGGTCAATTGATTCGTATACGGGGGTACATGTTACCGAGTTTCCAACAGTCGGGAATCAAGAAGTTTGTTCTAGTGCGTGACAATATGGAATGCTGCTTCGGACCCGGGGCAGCGATATTTGATTGTATTATTGTCGAGATGCAAGGTTCCTCATCAGCATCTTTTTCAGTACGTCCGCTAGCCGTAGAAGGCATTTTTACCGTTTCGGAATTCAAAGGACCTGATGGCAAACATCTTTCGGTCTACGCTATCAAAGGCCGTAGCGTAAAATAGGGATGACCTCGCGTGGTCTCCCGCTGTTACATAATCTAATCGAGAAATGCTATGACTGTTAAGACATGGGTAATTACGGATACCGAGAACGGGGATCATCTCGAATCGCTTCGCGTGACTTCTGATAATTTGGCGGATACTCCAGCGGATTTTTCAATTACCAAAAAGACACTTCGAGGTGGCTTAAGTGATGGTGTTGAAGTATTGCAAATTCATAATGGGAAATTGCAGTTCGATTTACTGATGACCAGAGGAATGAGTCTAGCATCCGCGACGATTTCCGGTGTGAAGTTTGGTTGGCAATCACCGGTTCGTGGGCCGGTACATCCGAAGTTTGTGAACCTACATGAACCCAGTGGTTTAGGTTGGCTCGATGGCTTCGACGAAATGATGGTTCGTTGTGGTCTCGAAAGCAACGGTGCGCCAGAGTTTGATTCTGAAACCAATAATCTAAAATATTGTGTGCATGGCCGCATTGGTAATAAACCGGCGGATCAAGTTGTCGTGACGGTTGACACTCAAGCGGAAACAATTTCGATCAAAGCAGTTGTCGTTGAGGTCCGTTTTCATCTGTTCAAAGTAGCACTGGAAACTACGATCGTAACACGGTTTAACGACGACGCTCTGCAGATTCACGACACAATTAGAAATCTATCTGCTAGTCCGACTGCAGCCCAAGTGCTTTATCACTGTAACTATGGTGAGCCACTGCTTGGTGAAGGGGCACAAGTCATCGTTCCGATCAAAGAATTGGTTCCTCGTAATGATCATGCGGCTGCTGGCATGCCGAATTGGTCGCGTTACGATGCACCGAAAACAGGTTTTGAAGAACAAGTTTATTTTTTGACGCTGCTCGGTGATGCCGCGGGCGACACGGAAGTGTTACTCAAAAATGCTCAGAGCACTCAAGGTGTTAATCTGGCGTATAACGTCAATGAGCTTCCTTGTTTTTCTATGTGGAAAAACACTACGGCGATTGAAGATGGTTACGTGACAGGTATTGAACCGGGAACGAACTATCCTAATCCGCGCTCGTTTGAAGCAACTCATGGTCGAGAAATATCGCTGCCAGGAAATTCTTCTTCACCGCTTAATTTAACGATGCGGTTTCTAGTGGATGCTATGCAAATTGATGCTACCGAAAAACGTATTGCTGTGCTCCAAGGGAGCCAACAGCCCATCATCCATACCACGCCGCAAGCTGATTGGTGTGCGCCTTAGGGTCTGCCCCTTGACGATGAAAGGCGGTAAGTCGGATCTTTCTCCGGGCTCCAAAATATGGCTCCCTCGCAAAGGGGGGACGACGATTCACTTTCTCTATAGTAGAATGAACGCCGTAAAAAATGTTGTAGTGAATCGGATGGATGAGCAGTGTTAGCCATTAGAGAGAGCTTTGTTTCATGTCGGTAGAAGAAAATTTGGTTTCGGATAATGTTGCAGGGATTCTCGATAGTGCATTAGATGCCGGTGAAGGCTTGCTGCGATTGACTCCAACTTGGGTGCCTCGTAGCTTCCTCCATCCAGGGCGACGATTACGCCTGCATACCGATGACTTGTACGCATATGGTGCGGACCGTGGTGGTATCGATGAACGTTGGTTTGGTTCCACTACCGAAGCGGCTAATGAAGGCCGCGTCTGGCACGAAGGGCTTAGTTTCTGTTCATTTCAAGGCAAGACATTTCTATTGCGAGACGCAGTTAGCGAAGCTGGCAGCCGAGTTATTGGCTCTACAATCTACGACAAGTATGATCGCTGGCCCATTTATTCCAAGTTCTTTGACAACATGGGGCCCATCCCTCACCATATGCATCAACGATTTGAAGATGCCGAGTTAGTTGGCCAAGAGGGCAAGCCCGAGAGCTATTACTTTGCCCCGCAATACAACAACGTTGACAATAATTTCAGCTATACCTTTATGGGACTCGAACCCGGCACGACCAAAGCTCAAGTTCGCAAGTGCTTGGAAGATTGGAACAAAGGTGACAATGGTATCCTAGATTTGTCCAAGGCTTATCGTTTGAAACGCGGTACGGGCTGGCTCATTCCACCAGGTGTCTTGCACGCTCCAGGTTCTCTGTGTACTTACGAACCACAGTGGGGCAGCGATGTCTTTGGTATGTTCCAATCGATCGTCGAAGGTCGATATGTTCCGTGGTCATTGCTGGTGAAAGATATGCCTGAAGAGAAGCATCAGGATTTAGATTTCATCATGGGGCAACTTGACTGGGAAAAAAATATTGATCCTAACTTTAAGGACAGTAATTACCTTGAACCAATCGTTGATCCTGAGAAAAGTGGCGTTGGCTATACCGATCGCTGGATTGTGTATGGAACGGTTGATAGTAAACAACTCTTCAGTGCCAAAGAACTTACCATCGCTCCGGGGGCAAAGTGTACGCTGCAGGATCCTGGTGCTAGTAGCTGGATTACTACTCAAGGTAAAGGTCGCATTGGATCAATGGCATTACAAACTCCCGCTTTGATTCGTTTTGGTGAGCATACTGAAGACGAAGTCTTTATTACTCACGAAGCAGCGACACGCGGCGTGGAAATTGAAAACACCGGCGCCGAAGACCTAGTAGGCTTGCGTTACTTTGGGCCTGATGTCCACGCGAATCTTCCAGTTATGGGCGACTACAAGAATAGCTAACAATCAAAACGGCAATCCGAAAAGATTTCATTTTACGACAGGAGATAGACAAATGACTTCCTTAAAACTGCACAACGCAATGTGGCCTGGCTTAGTTGGTAAAGGTGACGAAGAGGGTCAAGAACCGTCAATCAGTTTAGATCAGATGTTGCAGTGGACGGCAGCTGCGGAAGTGGACGATCAGAAGTTCGACGGCGTAGACTATTTTTTGTTTCACCCGCATACCGACCCGGATGCAAGTGAAGACGATATTCGCCGCATCGCTGACCAGATTGCCAGCTATGACTTAGTCGTCGGCTCTTTGGTTGCTCCGATTTGGCCAGGCACCGTTGGCGATTCCGCAATGGGGAGTGACGAACAGCAGGAAAAGTTCCTCAGTGCTATTACCAAGGC
>CAWVZW010000177.1:0-4209 GCA_963934735.1 uncultured Planctomycetaceae bacterium | reverse complement strand
ATACAACAAGACGATCCGAATGCCTACGAACAACTAGTCGACGAGCTACTTTCGTCACCAAAATATGGTGAAAAATGGGGACGCCATTGGCTGGACGTCGCCAGATACAATGAAGGTTTCGGAGGATTTACTGATAACGGTCCGAACGCTTTTGCTTGGCGTTATCGCGACTGGGTAGTTCGAAAATTCAATGCGGACTTACCCTACGACAACTTTGTTCGCCAACAAATTGCTGGAGATCTCAACGGGACGGTGGAAACCAAACTTGGCACAGGCTTTCTTGCGCTCGGTCCAACATTTAGAACCGACGGCGGCGATGCTGATAGTGCTGCCTCCGCGAAATCCGAAACTCTGGATGATCGAGTCGACACTCTAACTCGAGGTTTGCTGGGCGTCACTGTTGCCTGTGCCCGTTGTCACGACCATAAATTCGATCCAATTCCTACGCTCGATTACTACTCACTGGCGGGGATTTTCAATAATTCCACCTCGCACATCGCACCAATCTCCCCACAGCCGATCGTTGATTCCTTCAATCAGGCTCAAGGCGAAGTCAATCGTCTTAACAATGAATTAAAAAAAGCAAATGATGTAATTAAGAAAGCAGCGGGTGGTGTAACCGCACAACAGACCGCTCACCGAGACACTCTGCAGTTACAGCGAGATGCAGCTCAGAAAAACGTGCCTCCAAAATATGATGAGGCCCACGTCCTGAGGGATATCGGTAGCAACAACATGACAGTCGCGTTGCGAGGGGACCTTCGTAAAAAAGGGCCAGAGGCTCCACGCCGATTCTTGCGAATAATAGAAGGCGAACAAGCGGTGTTATACAAAAACGGCAGCGGCAGACAGGAATTAGCTGAATCAATTGTCCACCCTGACAATCCACTCACGGGACGGGTGTTCGTTAACCGCTTATGGTTACATCATTTTGGTCGAGGCCTCGTTACCACCCCAAGTAATTTTGGAATATTAGGCAACAAGCCCTCTCATCCCCGACTGTTGGATTGGCTTACCAGTGAGTTGATCCGCAAGGAATGGTCCATCAAGGAACTGCATTACATAATTCTGACATCCGCGACTTATCAACAAAGCAGTCACCACAACGCGAACGCGTTTAGTGTAGATGGCGACAACAAGTATCTATGGCGATATCCTCCTCGACGGATGGACGTCGAACTCTGGAGGGACTCGTTGATGTTTGCTACCGGCGAGCTAGATCAACAACTTGGAGGCCCTCCGCAAAACAACATTCTTCAAAGTCGTCGGCGGACGGTCTATGCTGCATCGAGTCGCAATGGCGACCAATTCGCCTCCGATCGATTTCTGCGACTCTTTGATTTCGCCACACCTCGTGCAAGCATTGCCAAACGAACTACTACCACCATTCCACAACAATTTCTATTCATGCTCAACAGCCAGTTTATGATCGAGCGGGCGAGGCAGTTCTTTAACCGTCTAGCTAGTGAATCGGAGGATTCACAGATTCGCATCAAGCGAGGCTACGCATTACTGTATAATAGAGAGCCAACACAGGAAGAATTGACCATTGGCCTGGCATTTGTTGCGTCCCCGCCGACTCAAGGAACCGATAAACTAGATAAGTGGATTCAATATTGTCAGGTCTTATTGAGCTCCAATGAACTGATGTTCATCCGTTAAAACAGACGAACTATTGTTTCGACATTCAACAATTCAGGACGTTTAGAACCAACATGAAAAATAAGCCATTCAATTTTGATCCATCAGCGATCGGTATTTCCCGTCGTGAAATGCTGTCTCGATTTGGCGCGGGCTTTGGTACGCTTGGCCTATCAAGTATGTTGGAACAAGACACAATCGCAGCAGGGAAAAGGGCCAACTCGCCGCTATTACCTAAGGCTCCGCACTTTGCGCCGCGTGCAAAACGAATTATCCAATTATTCATGCCTGGTGGTCCAAGCCAGGTTGACACGTTTGATTACAAGCCCGCGCTCGAAAAATACACCGGACAACGCCCTGAACTGGTAGACCGCAAATCATTACGTAATACCAAGAACGGTTTGATGAAGTCGCCGTTCGGGTTTAAGCAATACGGAGAATCTGGGAAATGGGTTAGTGACATCTTTCCTAAAGTTGCCTCGAAGGTAGACGAACTCTGTTTTATTCATTCAATGCATACAGATATTCCGGAACATGCCGGCGCGATTCTGATGTTCAATCTCGGGCATATTCAAGCGGTCAGACCGAGTCTCGGTTCTTGGCTAGTTTACGGGTTAGGTGCGGAAACTGATAATCTACCCGGCTTCGTGGCGTTATCACCGCATGCGCAGGCGCGAGGGAAAGCTGCAAACTACGGTAATAGTTTTCTTCCGGGCGCCTATAGCGGATGTTATGTGAATATTAATTCAATGCATCCGGATCGGATCGTCGCGGATCTGAAGAATCAATATCTACAACGGTCTTCGCAACGGCAACAGGCCGATCTGCTGACACAGCTCAACAATATTGACCTGAGAAATCAACAGCAAGACGCTGGTCTTGAATCTAATATTGCCGCAATGGAAATGGCATTCCGAATGCAATTTGCGGTACCTGATGTATTCGATGTCTCGCGTGAGACACAGAACACGTTGGATTTGTACGGCCCAACTCAATACGGAAAAGGCTGCTTGTTGGCACGACGGATGGTTGAGCGGGGTGTGCGTATGGTGCAACTATCGCTGTCCATCGACGGTTATGATATTGCCTGGGATACGGGGCATGGCGATATCGTCGGTGGTCACAAACGATTGGCCGACGCGTGCGATCAGGGCATTGCAGCATTGCTGCAAGACTTGAAGCAACGTGGGATGCTAGAGGATACGCTGGTAATGTGGGGTGGTGAGTTCGGCCGGGCCCCAACCTCCGAAGGTCAAAAGGGGCGTGACCATGATCATTATGGCTTTACGATTTGGATGGCCGGCGGTGGAGTCAAACAAGGATTCTCTTACGGATCTACCGATGAGTTTGGTTTGACTGCGGTTGAGAACCGCGTACACGTACACGACCTGCACGCGACAATGCTGCACATCATGGGACTGGATCACGAGAAACTTACCTATCGTTACAGCGGTCGAGATTTCCGACTAACGGACGTTCACGGTAAGGTCATCCACGATATTCTTGCGTAACTAGAATGCGTAGCGACCGCTTTTGCGAACTCTACAGCAACTCTCGAACCGGAGTGCCTTCGGGCAGCATCTTGACCGGGCGACCTTGAGCCATAACTTCGCGAGTGGGATCGAGTCCGAGTGCGTGATAAATGGTTGCTACGAAATCTGGCACTGAAACAGGACGGTCTTCGGGGACACCGCCGATTGAGTCACTCGAACCGACTACCATGCCCGTTTTGATGCCTCCGCCGCCAACGGTCACGGTGAAACAGCGCCCCCAATGGTCTCGCCCGGGGCCACGTTTCTCATCATTGATGCGAGGTGTTCGTCCAAATTCTCCGGCAGTAATAACAATTGTTGAATCTAACAAGCCTCGGTCATGAAGATCTTCCAACAGGGCGGAATAACTGCGATCGTAGATCGGCAATTGTGTGTCTAAATGGTCGAAGATCCCCCAGTGGTGATCCCAAGCGTAAATCCCCGTATCGACATATCCTTGGATTGTCACGAAACGGACACCAGATTCTACCAAGCGTCGTGCCATCAACATGCTCTGCCCAACGCGGTCACGCCCGTAACGATCGCGGAGAGAATCCTTTTCCTTGGTTAGATCAAAGGCTTGTTTGGCAACGCGACTAGTTGCCAGACTTAAAGCTTGTGCGGTGAAATTGTCATGAGATCGTGCAAAATCCAATTGAGCTTCTGCTTTTCGTTGGTAGCGGTCAAGCGAGGACAACAGACTTTTTCGCGTGTGAATTCTCCCAACATCAACATCGTCCGGAACATCAAATTCCCTGACGGAGAACTTGGGGGAGTTTGGATCCTGTGTAACCAAAAAGGGGTCAAAACTGCGACCGAGGACTCCTGCGTATCCCGGAGCCGTATAGGCCGGATGCTTCATATTGCCAAAATGGATAAACGGCGGGATGGGTGCTTGTTGTCGCTGTTGCTGGCTCAGGACGGCGCCGATGCCGGGGCCCTGCAGATCGCGGTCCACGGGTGTGCCGCACATCATATGCACATCACCTTCACCGTGTTTGGAAGTGTAGGTGTGCATCGACCGAATCATCGAGAA
>CAWVZW010000176.1:0-4344 GCA_963934735.1 uncultured Planctomycetaceae bacterium | reverse complement strand
ACATCAACCGTTGATTATTGGAGTCCCAAATCGCAAAAGCAAACATCCCGTTTAGGTGATCGAGCAAGTCGACGCCGTATTGTTCATAGAGATGGACAATGGTTTCGGAATCGCACTGCGAACGAAAACTATGCCCCTGACTTATGAGCTGTTGTCGCAGTTTTGCGTGATTGTAAATCTCACCGTTGAAAACTAACCATATAGATTCATCTTCATTGCAAACCGGTTGCTGACCTTGCTGGACATCGATGATCGCTAACCGTCGAAAACCTAAGGCGACGCCGAGATTGCCTGAGTTTGTGGAACTTGGTTCGCGAGCGGGAAGATGCATCCCGATTTCATCAGGGCCTCGGTGCTGCAAGGCGGATGTCATATCATCCAATCGCGCCTGAGTAATCGCTCGGGAGGGATCGGACCATACGCCACCGGTTATTCCACACATCAGTAACTCTGCACGCTAAAGGAAAAAACAAAAGACACTCTATATGTATCGCACTGTGCGCGGTTACAGTTCACTAATGAATTTAAGAGGATCAAAGATATTTAGCCGTTTAGTATCGAATGGAATTGATTTTGATACTTTGTTAGTTGCTGTTGGGTGTCAGGGTCGTCTTGGGATGGACTGACCGGCTGCTTGGACTTAAGTGCTAAAAGCACATGTTTTGCGAGACTGCCAGCATCGGGCCCGCCCAATTTCATGCCATCGTGATTCGCAAGATTCGCCAATTCTCTATGACAAACGCTGTGAGTCACGATATTGGCTAAGCCAAATGCATTGGCCAGCGGAACTCCGATGCTTTGGCCGATGTGATCGCCAGGCGTCAAGATGCAATCAAGTTGCTGAAATACCTGTGGCGATAGATGCCACGGTGACAAAAAATGTACGTGGTCTCTCTGCCACATATGGTCCCGATAGCGGCGTAGTATTTCACGTTGGGGTCCGTCGCCAATGAGTACGACGTGTACGTCGGTTCTAACTTTTTGCAGAATGTCGACAATCCAGGTGGCTTCTTTAAGTCGAAGATGTGGTTTGAATTCGCCAAGGCATCCGATTAATTGTGCGGAAGCATCTAAGCATAAATATTCTCTTAAGTCCAAACCGTCGCTATTGCTGGACGCTGGTAATACAAATTGAGGTGTGATTTGGTCAATTTCCGCGATAGCGGAAATTTGTTGCCCAAGTTGGGCAGCGAGCGTTGCCGATGAGGCCACAATGCATTGGGCGCGCTGCAGTAATTTCTTACCCATATATGTTGGGAACCGTAACTCACGGGAACTCGGTAGAGTCAAGGCGGCAACTTTACGAGATTGATTTTGCAATAGTACTGTGGCTTGAAAGTTCGAGAATTGCATTGGATCCCAATAGACCGTTGTTGCTGCGGTGAACAGGGCGCTTTTTCGCCAGCGATTCCAAATGCTACTCCACGTTGACTTATTGTCGATGACGGTCAGTTCGACGTGGTCACCGAGCCATGTTTGTAGCTGGCTGGTGGACGCAGCGCTGATTTGATTGAGGCACAACAGTCGGTGCGTCGAGATGCTATTGGCTGCGAGTGCGCGGATTTGCATGATTGCATCCACAGCTGTGTCGCTCGATACAATGTGTAGCACATCATTGGTCATCGATTAACTTTCGCAAGAGTTTGCAACGGCTTGAGCGAGCAGATCAAGATGCGCTTGGGCCATGCTGGCGAGCGAGAACTGGGTTGCGACTCGAGTTTCCGCTGCGTCAACTTGTTGCTGATTGTCATTGGTAAACACTTCGTAAATGGCAGTCCCTAGTGACTCGACTTCTTGCACTGGAATAAGTCGACCGTGCGTTCCGTCGACAATGAGCTGTCGATTACCCTCGATGTTACTGGCAATCACCGGCAAACGATGGGCCATCGCTTCTAGCAGCGAGAGGGAAAGACCTTCGGTGTAGGAGGGTAATGTGAAGGCGTCGGCAGCAGCCAGAAAATCATCCACAGCGTCGAATGTACCGGGCATAACTACTCGGCCCACCAAATCTAGATCGCGGATTTTATCGAATAATTGGTCTCGGTCGGGCCCTTCGCCGATGAGCCACAACTGGCTATTGGGGATGCGTTTAGCGACCGACTGCCAAGCGGAAACTAACTCAAACAACCCTTTTTTACGTGTTAGCCTTCCCGTAAACAATGCGATTTTAGTGTCGGGGTCGCAGCTTAGGTCATGATTTATCTCGTGAAGTCGTTGGCGGATGGTAGCTTTATCAACTACACTACTCCGCTCAACAGCCACGCCGTTGGGTATATGATGTAAAGTACTAGACTTGAAGCCCGCAGCTGATGCTTCGTCGTACGTAGCTTGACTAGGCGTGATAATTGCGGCGGCTTGTTGACAGCGGCGGTGAATGCGTTTCCCAAATCTGGCGGTTTCATGCCAGGCACAATCACCGGTTTCGCCTCCACCTTCAATTCGTAGCATGACAGGATGTCCGAGTTTATTACAGGCTCTCACAGCAGAGTAGGCTGAGTGTTTCAGCATAGAAACTAGTACAGCGTCATATTGTGATGCGTTTTGTCGGAGCCAGCGCGATAACGCATCCATGTATACGTAGGTGCCCCAACCTCGGCGAGCGGGGTTCGGTAACCGTTGTACAGGAATTTCGCGGTGTTCAATTTGAAGCGGCCAACTGGGATCCCATTGGGCTGTCAGAATGGTTGGTTGTGCCCCAAGTGTTTTGAATTCACAGGCGAGGTTTGCCATAACCATTTCTCCGCCACCCACGAGTGGCCAAAAACGGCGAGTGATCATAGCAATCCTTAGTCCGGACATAATGGTTGTTGTCTGTTTAAAGGTGTAGTGTGATGGTTGGACGTGTAAAGTCTATACGGATGGGTCGGCGGACTGTTCGATCTCGTGCTCCTCTAAAACGGCGACATAGGGCAAGTTACGATAGAGGTCTTGATAATCTAGTCCATAACCAACGACGAATTCATCCGGAATTTCAAAAGCAACGAAGTCAATATCGAGTTCAATTTCTTGGCGGCCATCTTTTCGCAGCAGTACTGCGGTATAGACAGCCGCAGGTTGCAATGATTGGATATGTTTACGGACCTCGTTTAATGTATGGCCGGTATCAAAAATGTCATCGACGACCAATACGTGTTGCCCTTGGAGGTTGGGCAATAGATGGGCGTCGAGTGTTAATGTATCGCGGACGGTGTTGCCCTTATAACTGCTCGCAGACAAAGCACCTAATCGTATGGGCATTTCTAGGTGCCTAATCAAATCTGCTACGAGTATAATACTGCCTGTCAACACGCAGATGACCGTAAGGGGAGTTGATCCGAGTTGCTTATTTATGTCTGCCGACATGCTGGTGATACCAGTTTCAAGTTCGGCTTGGCTGATCAGTGTTTTCACAGAGGCTTTTCCTTGGAATAATTCCGCCCATTGTACTGTTTTAGTAACATCAATTAAACTTCATTGTTCAGCTTTGTTTAGTATTATGCACCAGTGACTGCCATTGGTGGTTATTGAATGCGATTGATTGTTGGTGAGATTGAAAAGGAAAGCAAAAGGTAGAAAGTTCATGTGGTCAAATATTGAAGTGCGAGGTCATCAATGCGAGGTGTTTGAGCCAGTTACGGCGAACGCTGATGGTCCCGTTGTCATCTATTTGCATGGAGTGCATTTAGGTCGTTTACAAGACAAGCCGGTTTTTACTGAGCAGTTTGAGAAACATGGTTTACGAGTCATTGGTCCGTGCACTCAACGGAGTTGGTGGACAGATGTGATTTGCGAGGAATTTGACTCGCAGATCACGGCTGAACAATACTTATTGGAACATATATTGCCCTTTATTGAGCAGCGGTGGGGCCACAATGGCCAGGAGACTGCCTTGATGGGCACCAGCATGGGCGGCCAAGGTGCTTTGAGATTTGCCTATAAGTACCCCAGAACATTCCCGATTGTGGCAGCGATTTCACCAGCGATTGATTATCATTTGCGGATGAAACGCGGTGAAGATGAGACTCTACCCGGCATGTATGCCGATCCAGAAGCTGCTCGACAAGACACGGCACTGTTACATATTCACCCGCTAAATTGGCCTCGTCACCAGTTCCTTTGTTGCGACCCAACAGATCGTGATTGGTTTGCAGGTGTGGATCGGATGCAGATGAAACTGTATTCGCTTGGTGTTCCACATGAACATGACTTTGACACGGTGGCTGGTGGGCATGGTGAGGATTATTATGATGCCCAAGCAGCTAAAGTCGTGGAATTTATTGTGCAGCGATTAGAACAAGAACGACAACGGAGTATTTGATTGTCGGGTATCCGCGTATTAGAAACTGTAGCCGGGCCTTACCGTCC
>CAWVZW010000175.1:0-4355 GCA_963934735.1 uncultured Planctomycetaceae bacterium | reverse complement strand
GACCAGATGGCGAACGCAGGGGCCCAGTTAACGAACTTCTATGTCCCGACACCCTATTGCGCACCGTCGCGTGCCACGATTCTTACCGGTCGTTACCCGTTTCGACACACTATGATGTCCAACCCTGCCCCCGACGCTGGCCATTCGAACTTTGGCTTGCCGCAATCTGAAATCACAATCGCCGAAGCGTTAAAAACGGTCGGCTACGCAACTGCCGCTTACGGAAAATGGCACCTTGGCCATAAAAAGAAGTGGTTGCCGCGGACACAAGGATTTGACGAATACTATGGCATCCTGTATTCCAATGATATGTTCCCCGTACAACTAATACACAACGAAAAGGTTGTGGAATATCCCGTGCTGCAAGCAACTTTGACCAAGCGGTACACTGAGCGGGCCATACAGTTTATTGAAAAGCACAAAAACAAACCTTTCTTTTTATACTTGCCACACGCGATGCCCCACAAACCATTAGCCGTTTCGGATGATTTCTACACACCCGAAACGCCCGACAATTTGTATGCCGACGTTATCAAAGAATTGGACACCTCCATCGGAGAGATTTTTGAAAAACTCAAGCAGCTTAAGATCGACGACAATACCATCGTTATTTTCACTTCGGATAATGGTCCTTGGTACGGCGGATCTTCAGGTGGTTTGCGAGGCATGAAAGGCACGACTTGGGACGGTGGCCTGCGAGTGCCCATGATTGTGCGGTGGCCAGGCCATATTCCAGCTGGCATCGTAAATCACGCCCCAACAGCGACGGTTGATGTGTTTCCGACTTTATGCAAAATTGCGGGAGTGCCGTTGCCGACAGACCGAGTGATCGACGGACGGGACATCATGGACGTGCTCACCAATTCCAAGGCAACGAGCCCGCACGATGCTATTTATGGTATGCGAGGAACAAAGCTAGCCATGATCCGATCAGGCAAATGGAAACTACATGTACTGGGATCCGGCCCAGCGCCTAATGGGCGTTTAACTGCGGAGCAGAAAAAGAACTGGATTGACCCGCGAGCTCCGGATGGAGTGGCGATTCTTGCTCAATTCGAACAGGCTGGTTTACTACAACACCCAGGATTGACAACCGGTGACGGGCCACGGAACATGATGCTGTTTGATCTCGATGCTGATCGCGGCGAGCAACATGACGTGGCAAGCGAGCACCCGCAAGTCGTTGCTGAACTATTGGCAAAATTCCAAGAAACAGCACGGGATGTACCTAAACTGGCCCCCTACATTTCTGATTACTTATTTCGAACACCTACTACGGGGCAGCGACCACCGCTGATGCGGCTAATCGGCGGTGATTTTCACTACAACCGTGTCCCCAAAACCCAACAACATCTTGTCGATCCGACGAAAAAAGTCCACCAACCATAAGGCTCAAATGATTTATTTACAAAAGATTCTAACCGTTGGGTTACTCGTGGTCATGTCGAGTAACATTACCCCTGCACAAGAGCTACTAAACTCAACAATCACATCGACCGCTGAATTCATTCCTCAGCAAATCGATGTCCCCGAAGGGTTTTCTGTTGAGCTCATCGCCGGTCCTCCACTTGTGGACCACCCGACGTTCGCCACATTTGATGACCAAGGCAGGTTGTATGTCTGCAACAATGCCGGAGTCAACCTAAGTGCCACTGACCTCGAAGCCCAACTACCCAACTCAATCAACCTACTCGAAGACACCGATGGCGACGGCAAGTTTGACAAAAGCACCGTTTTCGCCGACAAGATGACCTTCCCCATGGGTGGCGTCTGGCACGCTGGTTCGCTCTACGTCGCCTCACCTCCAAATATCTGGCGACTCACCGACACCAGCGGTGACGGCGTCGCTGACCAACGCGATATCATTGTCGACCGTTTCGGCTTCAGTGGTAACGGTGCCAGCATCCACGGTTGTTTCCTCGGACCTGACGGTCGACTGTACTGGTGTGACGGCTACCACGGACATGAGTTCAAAGATCAGGACGGAAACGTCACCACTTCCCGCAAAGGTTCCTATATCTTTTCGAGTACCATTGCTGGCACTGACGTTCGCCGTCACAGTGGCGGCGGCATGGATAACCCAGTTGAAGTCGATTTCACACCAGCGGGTGAAGTTCTCGGGACCGTCAACATTTTCTATACTCGGCCCCGCGTCGACTGCCTAGTACATTGGCTTCACGGGGGTGCGTATCCTCATCGTGAACAAGTACTCGCAGAATTACAAACCACCGGACCCGTTCTTGGTCCGGTCCATCGCTTCGGCCATGTCGCAATCTCTGGGACACTCCGTTATCGCAGCGGCGCACTAAACCATCAATGGCGAGACAATATGTTCGCCACTTTTTTCAACAGTGGTAAAGTCGTGCGCGTCGAACTTGAGCGTTCGGGCGCGACATATTCCGCAGTACAGCGTGAGTTCATTTCTTCGAAGAACCGAGAATTTCATCCAACCGATTTGGTAGAAGACGCCGATGGCAGCTTGCTTGTAGTTGACACTGGTGGCTGGTTCTATCGAGGTTGCCCCACCTCACAATTCGCGCGACCTGATGTCCTCGGCGCCATCTACCGTGTCCGCCGTGACGACATGAAGACACAAGTTGATCCGCGTGGCAATCGCCTGGACTGGCCAGCACAATCTCCAACTCAACTCGCTCAATTGCTCGGTGATCCGCGCTATGCTGTTCGTCAACGAGCAATTTTTGAATCTGCGGCACGTGGTCAGACCGCAATTACCACTCTACGACAAACCATCGAGCGGCCTGACATTTTGAACCGACAAGGTGCCATCTGGGCACTTACGAGCATCGTCGGCAAAGCAATCGTTGCCGAGGAACAAAGCAATCAAACAAATCAAAACACCTCCGCTGGGCAACTCGCAGCTCAGGAAGCCATCCGCATAGCCTTAGGTGACCGAAACCCACTCGTACAACATATCGCTGTTCGCAGCTTTAGTACTTATCCCGATCCACTGGCAAAACCACAACTTATCCATTTGCTCAAATCCGTGCATCCTGAAATTCGCCGTGAAGCAGCTACGGCACTCGGTCGGCTGGGAGACCCATCGGCTATTGAGCATCTGCTCGCAGCCTTAGCAAGCTCGACCGATATCGATCGCACGGAAGACCATGCAATAATCTTCGCATTGATCGAAATCGACGACGTGCCCCTGACAAGGCAAGGATTAGTAAGTGACGATCCGGACAGTCAACGCGGCGCGTTGTTAGCATTAGACCAAATGACACAAGCGGCAGGTGGCAACCTAACCGCGGAAGACGTACTGAGATTGGTTGTTTCTAAAAACTCCCGCACTCAACTCGCAGCCGCTCACGTATTCAGCCAACATGCCAACTGGGCAAGTCATTCCGTGGAAGTCATCGGTCCGCTGCTAGCAGCCACGGACACAGCAGCAAGCCGTGAAATAGTGCGACAGCTTATCACAAATTCTCTTGGGCAAGATGAAACCGCTTGGCTCGTGGGACGCTTATTAAGCAACAGTCAAACCCCTACTGAAATCAAAGAACTATTGCTCGCCGCAATTACTGCAGGCAACGCGCTAACGCTGCACGCAAGTTGGACCGAACCGCTCCAGAAAGGCTTAGCCAGTGATCAACGGACGATCGTTGATCAAACGCTGGCTGCTCTAGCTGCGATCAAAACGGACCACTTTGACGCGCGTCTTCAACAACTTGGTGACGATACAGCACGTCCAATGCTGCAACGAATCGCGGCCTTGGAAGTCGCCAATGGTCAACGTGGCCGCATTACCGATGATTCACTCGAACTGCTGCTGCAGCTCGTCAACAACGGGTCCGGTGCGGGACTCGGTGCCGCGCAGCGTATCGGAAGTACCTCGCTTACCACCGCTCAATTAAAACGTATCGTGACTGTATTCCCACGTGCTCGCGCCGCACACCTCACAGAACTGATCCGCCCGTACGAACGTTCCAGTGACCCTGAAATTGCAAAACTGTTCGTCAATTCTATTGCGAGCGCACAAAATATTACTGGTGTGCCACCATTCCTGTTCGGCAATGTCATTAAAAGATTTCCGCAAGATCTTTTACCCGCTGCTAATGAGATACTCGGACGAATTCGCATTGCTGAGCAGGCCAAACTTGCCAGCCTCGACAAACTTCTTCCGCTCGTGGGTACAGGCGATATATCGCGCGGCAAGAAAATTTTCTTTGCGGAAAAATCTAAGTGTGCCTCCTGCCATCGTGTCGGTGAACGAGGATCTCGCATCGGTCCCGATCTAACAACCATCGGGGCCAATCGAGCCGGCCATGATCTGCTCGAATCCATCGTGCTCCCTTCGTCCACCATCGTCCGTGACTTCGAACCTTATCAAATAATCA
>CAWVZW010000174.1:0-4362 GCA_963934735.1 uncultured Planctomycetaceae bacterium | reverse complement strand
CCATAAAAAACGAGTTTTGCATTAGGATTGCCAACACCGAAAACAGTTTTGTTACGAGTGGCTGCGAGTTCGTCGCAGGCGGTACATTGGGCAACCTCTTGGCAAACGACATCAAGTTGCAACTGCTTTTTCGACGGCATAGGTTTTTCAGGGCTTTCTGGAGTGGTTGTTTCTTGAGTCAAAGAGTCCGCAGAAATATTAGCTGGGGACGGTGTTGCAACGACGGGTGTTTCAGCCGCAGCAAGCGTGTTTGGTAGTTTGCTTGGATCCCAATCTGTGGCAATCGGCGGATTGAGATGCGTTAGCCCAGCTCGCTTTAAGCTCTGCAGTCGTTGTCGAACTGCTTTGTGAAGTCTAGCGATGTTCACACTTTGGGGTGGTGTGGATTGAGATTCAGGCGTCATGTGAGCTTATTGGTTGGGAAACTGTAGCGGTATTACGTCTTCAAATAGTCGAATTATAACGGTTTAACAGGCTATAGGAACTCATATTTTAGAGACAAGTGTAAATCTCTCCAAGCATGTGGTTTGAGCGGTCGACGGTCTACCCACTTAGTACTATCATTAAACGGCTATGGCACTTCCAAAAGTAGTAATTATAGGTCGCCCGAACGTCGGGAAATCCAGCATTTTCAATTGGCTGGCCGGTCGCCGGCTAGCTATTGTTGACGATGTAGCTGGTGTTACGCGCGATCGCATGATCCACTTGCTACGGCACAACGAAGTGTTCTTTGAGATTGTGGATACCGGTGGGATTGGAATTAATGACGTCGACGATTTGAGCGACGAAATTGAAGATCAAATTCAACTTGCCATGGACTCCGCCGATGTCATTCTTTTTGTCGTCGACACACGTAGTGGGACGCTGGCACTCGACCGAGAAGTCGCTAGGCGTCTGCGGTATATCGATAAACCGATTATCTGTGTTGCCAACAAAACCGATGAACCAGAGATGGATCCTGAGGCTGACGAATTCTACGGTTTAGGTCGCGGGAAATTAGTTAGAGTCAGTGCGCTGCAAAATCGCAACCGTGATCTGTTGCTCGACATGATTTCTAAACGTGTGCCGCAGTTGACCGATGAAGAGTTAATGAATGAGAATATTGAGCCAAGCGAAATGAAAATCGCGCTCGTTGGTCGGCGTAATGTTGGTAAAAGCACTTTTATCAACTCGCTTACACAAGCCGAACGTATGATCGTCAGCGAGGTTGCTGGTACGACACGCGATAGCGTCGATGTGCATTTCGAGCTCGATGGTAAATCTTTCATTGCAATTGATACGGCTGGAATTCGAAAACGTAAAAGTGTGCGTACTGATGTTGAATTTTATAGTACACACCGAGCTCAACGTAGTATCCGACGAGCGGATGTGACGTTGATGTTTTTTGATTGCTCACAGCGTATTAGCCAAGTCGATAAACAACTCTGTAAGTACATTGCGGACAATTACAAAGCGTGTATTTTTGTTGTCAATAAATGGGACTTGATGGTCGAGCATATGCCGACGGAACGCTGGGTCACGTATTTGCGAGATACGTTTCAAACCATGTGGCATGTTCCGATCGCTTTCATAACGGGCCAAACAGGCAAAAACATGAAAGCCTTACTCAACCATGCTCAGATGTTGTTCAAGCAATCGCGGCAACGTGTATCGACAAGCTATCTTAATCGCTTGATTCGTGGGGCGGTTGAGCGACAACCACCACCAGTATTCAAAAATCGCCGCCCCAAAATCTACTATTGCACGCAAGTGAGCACAGAACCGCCAACGATCGTCATCAAATGCAACAATCCAAAAGCGTTTGCGCCGGATTATCGTAGGTACTTACTAAGTGTTTTGCGAGATCAACTAGAATTTGGCGAAGTCCCAATTAAGATGTATTTACAGCGTCGTGAACAGTCAGATGAACGCGATGAGATGGGGAAGATTGGTTAGCAGAGTTCTTTCTCTCGGTCGCTCAATGACCGCAGTCGTAAAGTTTCGAAATTCAAGTCAATGGATTGGCACCAGTTAAGGGAATCCAATGCACATTGAAGGTGAAACGAGCGCAGCAAACCGCCCAGCATCGACTGCCGCTCGTCTTTATGGCGTGTGCAAGTTGATACGTCCCCACCAGTGGGTCAAGAACGTAGTGCTGGTGTTACCCGCATTGTTGGCTCACAAGCTGTTTACAGGTGACATTTGGCAGCAAGTTGGATGGGCATTTGTGAGTCTCAGTTTGTCCGCTTCGGCTGTTTACGTCTTGAATGATCGCATGGATTATCTGGCAGATCGCGAACATCCTAAGAAAAAACAACGTGGCTTTGCAAGTTCATTGGTGCCCATGTCATGGGCCCCGCTGACCGTGGCTATGCTGAGTATCAGCGGGTCGTTGATCGCTTGGTTCTTTTTGCCGCTTTCATTCTTATATGGTTTGTTGTTCTATCTATTGGTAACGACGCTCTATACATTTTGGCTGAAACAGTTGGTTATTGTTGATGTCCTCGTTTTGGGCGGTTTGTATACACTGCGGATCATCATCGGTGGACTGGCAACTGACATTACAGTAAGTACTTGGCTGTTGGCATTTTCGATGTTTGTGTTTTCCAGCATGGCATTTGGAAAACGATATAGCGAGCTGTTAAGAAACCAAAAGATTGTGTCTGACAACGCTGCCTCGCTAAAACGCCGAGGGTATCACGTTAACGATTTGGCGTTAGTGCAGACTCTGGGTATCTGCACAGGCATGATGTCTGTATTGGTGCTGTCGCTCTATGTGGACTCGGACGCCGCGAAAATATATTACGAATGCCCTCAAGCGCTATGGGGAGTTTGCATCGCTGTTCTTTATTGGATCTGCAATTTTTGGTTGATGGCACATCGTGGCCGCATGAATGAAGATATCGTGAAATTTGTTTTTTTGGATTGGTCAACGTTAGTAGGTGCCGTCATCGTTATGGCCTGCAGCATAATCGCAATATGGCCCGTTGGTTAAGATGACGGAGTGCTTGACCATGATTGAACATCACGACAAATCGCTAGAGCTTGCGGATTCAAGTTCCGCTCCAGTACAAGAACGACTCGCTGGATGGGGGAATGTAAATCCACGACCAGCGACGTTGTTGCCTGTCTTTAATACGGCGAATCTTACACGGGCTGTATCTAACAGTAATCAAGTCGGTGGAGCAATTGCGCGGGGCTTAGGCCGCAGTTATGGTGATTCTGCCGTCAATTATGAAGGATTCGTGCTGTCACAGATTTCGCGGAATCGAATGTTACGTTTTGATTCTAAAACGGGGTTGTTAACTTGCGAAGCAGGTCTCTCCTTAGACGAGATTATCCAGTGCTTATTGCCGCGCGGTTGGTTTCTACCGACCACTCCGGGTACAAAATTTGTCACCGTCGGAGGTGCCATTGCCGCTGATGTACATGGAAAGAATCACCACGTGGATGGTAGTTGGGGAACCTTCGTCACTCGCTTTAGTTTATTGACGGCGACGGGAGAAATTGTGGAGTGCTCACGCGAGGAAAATAGCAAACTATTTCGGGCAACACTCGGCGGTATGGGATTAACCGGAATTGTAATTGACGCCACGATTCAGTTGACAAAAGTAGCCACGGCATTTGTTGATCGGCATCAACAACGCGCTAGGAATTTGGACGAAGCATTAGACATGTTTATGGAGACGGATAACCAATATCGGTATAGCGTAGCCTGGATTGATTGTTTGAGCCGTGGTGCCAAAATGGGACGGAGCGTCTTGATGTTGGCTAACGATGCATGTCCCGAACAAGTTGCTAGTGTGCAGCGGCAAGGCCCTTTCTTTCAGCCTCGTCGTAAATCGCGAAAGATACCGTTTAATTTTCTAGCACTCGCGTTAAATAAGTGGTCGATTAAGGCCTTCAATAGTCTGTACTACCAGACACACGGTACCGGTGGCGCTGTTGTCGACTATGACAGTTTTTTCTATCCGCTCGACAGCATTGGCCACTGGAACCGTATTTACGGACGTCGCGGTTTTGTGCAATACCAAGCACTGTTACCTGCAGAATCTTCGCGACGGGGTATGCGGGAGTTGATGGAAGCGATCACCGAGTCGGGGCAGGGATCGTTTTTGGCAGTGTTGAAGAGCAGTGGACCCCAGGGAATCGGTATTTTGTCCTATTTGTTCGCCGGTCATACGTTAGCGCTGGATTTTCCCTATCGCGGTAAAAAGACAGAGCAGCTATGTGCTAAACTTGACCAGATTTTGTTAGAACATGGTGGTCGCGTTTATTTGGCAAAAGATGCATTGGTACAACAAGCGACGTTTGCGGCAATGTATCCCACGCTTGACGAGTTCAAGCAAATCAAGGCGCAGTGGGATCCACAGCAGGTTTTTC
>CAWVZW010000173.1:0-4363 GCA_963934735.1 uncultured Planctomycetaceae bacterium | reverse complement strand
CCCGTGCTGGTGCAACATTGCTATGAATGCCATGCGGCCGAGTCCAAGACGCTCCGTGGAGGATTGCTCGTCGACTCCCGCCAGGGGCTGCTCCTAGGGGGCGAGTCAGGAGCTGCGGTCGTACCAGGCGAACCCGAGGAAAGTCTGTTAATTTCCGCGTTGCGGCACGATGGCTTTGAGATGCCTCCGCAGCAGAAGTTGTCACAGGTTATCATTGACGATTTTGAAAAATGGATTCGTGATGGTGCAGAGGATCCGCGTCGCGGAACCCCCGAAGTTGCCAGGCCAAGTTCGATCGACATCGAAGCCGGTCGAAAACACTGGGCGTATCAGCCACTGCGGACACCAGTCATACCTGCGGTCAAAAACAACTCTTGGCCCAATAGTGAAATCGACCGCTTTGTGCTAGCAGGATTGGAATCAGCAAGGCTGCAACCGGGTCCTGATGCGGAAAAGATTATCTTAGTGCGTCGAATTTACTTCGATCTCATCGGATTGCCTCCGACGCCAGAAGCGATCACTCAGTTCATCAACGACAAGTCACCTCTGGCTTACGAGAATCTCGTGGATCGCCTGATGGCGTCACCTCGCTTCGGTGAACGTTGGGGACGACATTGGCTTGATGTGGCGCGTTTCGCTGAGTCGATGTCGCTGCGTGGGAAATTGCTCAAATATGCCTGGCGTTATCGCGACTACGTGATTGAAGCGTTCAATGACGATTTGCCATATGATCGGTTTCTGACGCAGCAACTCGCGGGCGATTTGCTAGAGTCATCTTCAATTGACTCCGAGCGGCAGAATCTTATCGCCACAACGTTCTTAGTGATGGGGGACGCGCTACTTGAAAACCAAAACAAGAACCAACTCGACATGGATGTGGTCGATGAACAACTCGACGTTATAGGGAAAGGCCTGCTGGCACAAACGATCACCTGCGCGCGTTGCCACGATCACAAGTTCGACCCCATCCCTACTAGTGATTATTATGCGATGGCAGGAATTCTTAAGAATGTTCAGGGGTTAAAACACTCGAATGTTTCCACAACCATGGAAATCCCTTTGCCTTTTACTGAAGAGGTACAGCGAGAATTGGAAATCCACAATTTGTCGGTTGCCAAAGTAGAGAATGAAATCACCGCACTGAAATCGAGACTGGATCCAGAGTCGGAAACGGCTTTTCCCAAAGTTGTTTCCGCCTCTTCATTAGTAGGAATCGTCGTTGATGATGACGACGTGAAAATCGTTGGTAAATGGACGCACTCAGTGTATTCCAAACACTATGTCGGTAAAGGGTACATTCACGACGACAATAAGGAAAAAGGGGCCAAGACACTTACCTATATTCCCGAACTCGCGGATGGGGAATATGAAGTGCGTTTTGCCTATTCGTGGGGGGGCGGACGTGCATCGAATGTGCCAGTTGAGATATTCAGCGCTACGGGTAAAGAGTTAGTGGTCGTCGACATGCGAAAAGAACCACCCCTTAACAGGCGCTTCGTTTCACTCGGTACGTATCGATTTTCTGCAAATCAACACAATCGCATCCTGATCTCGAACGAGGGTACCAACGGAATTGTAACGGCCGACGCCCTACAGTTTCTGCCTGTCAACAAGGATGCCGTCACAACCCGTACCGCATCACAAGTGGCGAAACAACTGGCCGCTGTAGAACAACAGGAACTCAAAAAGAAAATATCGGCACTAACAGCAGAACTCTCCCGACTTAATAAACAAAAACCTGTTCCTGAAATGGTTAACTCAGCAGTCGAAAAATCGAAGCCGACGAATTTGAAGATTCATATTCGCGGAAGCATTGATAATCTGGGTGCCATCGCTCCCCGCGGCGTACTGCAAGTTGCTAACTACGGACCAGCGCCCGAGATGCCTACGAGCAGTAGCGGTCGCTTGGAATTAGCGGACTGGATCGTCGATCCAGCCAATCCATTGACATCGCGCGTGATGGTGAACCGCGTCTGGCATTGGTTGTTCGGCGCCGGATTGGTCCGCACCGTTGATAACTTTGGCACCACGGGAGAATCGCCGTCGCATCCGGAATTACTCGATTATTTAGCGATACAATTCGTCCAGCACGGTTGGTCGGTGAAGAAAATAATCCGTACGATTGTGCTCTCCAGAACTTACCGCCTTTCGTCCGCGCGAGGTGACCAACAGGCAGACCCAGAGAATCGTCTGTTGGCCCATATGAATCACCGTCGCTTAGATGCGGAATCTATCCGTGACACGATGCTGTCGGTAGGCGGCACGTTAGAGTTACAGATGCGAGGGGCCACTTTTCCAGCTAATCTTACTACGGACGTCGGCTTTCGATTTCAGGCGCCACGCCGCAGTGTTTACGTGCCCGTATTTCGGTGCAGTTTACCGGAATTGTTTGAAGTGTTCGATTTTGCCAATCCAAGTATGGTAACCGGCCGCCGCGACGTCAGTACCGTAGCTCCCCAAGCGCTCTACTTGATGAATCATCCGTTTGTTCGAACGCAGGCTAGGTTCACGGCGGAACGGCTGCTGAGCGAATCGCATATGACAGCAGCGAATCGCATTGATCTCGCCTATCTAATGATTCTAGGGCGTCCCGCGACAGAGACAGAAGTGTTGCTGAGCCAAGAGTTCCTGAAGTCCGTTACCGATACGGCTGAGAAGGACGATGTCGAAGCCTGGACACAAATGGTACAGTCAATGTTCTTAACGATCGAATTCCGTTATCTCCGTTAAGCGAGGTGTTATTTCATGAGTCCCGTTAATAATTACATCCCACGACGAGCGGCCCTTCAGCAGGCCGCCTGCGGTTTCGGCAGTCTGGCTTTAGCCGGATTATGTGCGGACTCAGCTTATGCGGGAAATTCGCTCGCGGTCAAAAAGCCACATCTGCGTCCTAAGGCCAAGCGGATTATTTTTCTGTTTATGCAGGGCGGGCCCAGTCACGTCGACACATACGATTATAAACCGGCGCTATACAAGAATGACGGCAAGAAAATGCCGTTCGACGACGCTCGCACGATTGCAAATACAGGAAAACGCGGTACTTCAGAACGGGTTATGAAACCCATGTGGAAGTACAAACAATATGGAGAGTCTGGTCGCCATACTTCCGAGTTGTTTCGTGAAACAGCCGTACATTCAGACGACCTCACCTTTATTCATTCGATGCATACAGAGGGGGTTGCACACGGACCAGCAACGTTGTTTTTGCACTGTGGTTCAACCAATTTCATACGCCCATCATTTGGGTCTTGGGTCACGTATGGACTGGGGACAGAGAATGAGAATTTACCGGGCTTCATTTCGCTAGGTCCGATACCCACGTCTGGCGGCGCTCGCAATTACGGCAGCGCTTTTCTTCCCGCAGCAAATCAAGGTACAGCCATTGGTAAGGCTGGAAAGTTTGACGCTAACGCGACGATTAGAAATCTGGACAACGCTAATTTGTCAAAAAATGAACAACGTCGACAGCTTGAATTTCTGCAGCGTCTCAACGCAGAACAATTGAAGAGCGGAAATGCAGACTCTGAGCTAGAGGCGCTCATCAGTTCCTACGAGTTGGCTTGGCGGATGCAGACCAATGCTCCCGGTGTGCTCGAAATAGGTCAAGAGACTCAGGAAACGATGGCCATGTATGGTATCGGTGAGGACGCAACTGATAATTTCGGTCGCCAGTGCCTGCTGGCACGACGACTGTGCGAAAATGGAGTTCGCTTTGTTCAAGTCACCTCGGGCGCTGCCGGCGGAGCTTCTAATTGGGATCAGCATTCGAAGTTACCCCAACACGCAGCGCAGGCAAAGGCGGTTGACAAGCCGATCGCTGGCTTGCTGCAGGACTTGAAACAGCGAGGACTTCTCGAGGACACTATCGTCTGGTTCAGCGGCGAATTCGGCCGCGCGCCATACGCTCAAAATAATGGCACGGGACGCGATCACAATGCAGAAGGATTTACGACCTGGTTGGCGGGCGATTGTTTGAAATCAGGTGTTTCCTACGGCGCCACAGATGAATTTGGGCATAAAGCGGTCAAGGACAAGGTCCATATGCACGATTTACACGCGACGTTGTTGCATCTGTTGGGACTCGATCACGAACAACTGACCTATCGGTATGCGGGACGAGATTTCCGCCTGACCGATGTTCACGGCCAAGTGGTGAAGAAAATCCTAGCCTGACACGCGACCTTGATTATGCTTTATACAATTCGGCTCAGCTTGGTATCGTTTGGAGGTGCAACGACTTGTGAAAACCAATCTAATAAGAACGTTTAATTTTAATCTTGTGAAGTGGATGCGATGGTCAAAGTGAAACAAGTTGCTGCCGGTGCGGGAATATTGCTGCTAGCGGTTGTGCTGGCATACGGCT
>CAWVZW010000172.1:0-4363 GCA_963934735.1 uncultured Planctomycetaceae bacterium | reverse complement strand
GTTCACCTTCACCTGACGGTTCACCCTCACCGCCACCTTCTTGTTGTTCACCTTCGCCACTGGATTGTTCACTATTTTCGTTCGATGATTGGTTGCCATTAGGACCGGACTCTAATCCATCGTTGCCGATCGCGTGTTCCGACGTTTCATACTCGTCGTTTTCAAATGTATCTGTTAGAAAATCAAGTGAGGGGCCGTTTCCGGGTCTTGGTAGGATTAATGCACTGACCATCAGGACCACAATCACGATGGATCCCACAGTCAACCACATGTTTGCCATGGCTGGCGGCATCTCAATATCTCGATGTCTGAGGTATCTCCGCAACCCCAAGAAACTCGTGGTCATTAGCAATCCTAAGCCACTGCCTACGTAGATACACCCCAATTGAAAGCAAAACGTTCTGAGTTCTTGATGCCCTACTTGGATGAACGTCTGACCCAATCCGAAAAGTGGCATTGCAGCCAGCGAATAATAAACGACCCAGACGCCAGGTGTGTGTGGCTTTTTGCGGTTAACCTGCCAGCGTTCGAACCACGAGCCTCCGCTGACAGTAGCCGCATCTTTAGAATCTCGGTCGGACGGGTCGCGGGCATCACTGTCGAGGCCAACTTTCTGCAGCAACCCTTGTCCGCTTGAGTCATCGTGATCAAAGATAACTGTAGAATCCCAAGTCAGTTTATGTGCCGACCACCATGTGATGCCGATTATCCCGATGCGAACAAACGGGGCGAGATAAAAAAGCGGTCCGTCGGCGGGGCTAAAGATAGAAAACGCAATGAATGTAACGAGTGCCAAGGGGATCGCGTAAAGCACAGCTTTATCTTTGCCTTCTTCTATTGAAATTCGCGCAATCCCCACGGTCGCCACGGAGTAGAAGATGATTACGAGATTGATGCGGCTGGCAAACGGACTGGGGTGAAATACTGCTGACAAGAACAGAGCAAGGCTACCTACCATACACGTCACAAGAATCGGACTGATCGCAATGACCATATAGTCGATGGTTGTTTTTCTGAGTGCAGCCATGATAGGTAAGTGTGAGGGGATTAACGTGTGGAGATTCTATAAACGGACGGCTTGTTTTCGACAAACGTGAACGATGGCTTGTTCATCTTTTAGGTGATAGGTTTCAATCCCAGCAGAGATGAGTGGACCTGAAATCCGTGCATAGTCCAGCGAATCAAAGGCGTTGACCATTGCCGAAACGGCGAAACCACGGCGGGCCATATTCTGTAGTGCGATGGTTGTTTGGTCATTGTCACCAGGGATAATTGCTAAGACGGTTGCGTCGCGTGGTATGCGAGATTGGGCTTCGATAACGAGTTGTGCGAAGCTCAATCCATCCGCTAGTTCGACCCTCGCGAGTGTTTCACGAATTCGGTGAAATTGCTCACTGTCGCGACGAGTCGGAATTTGCACCGGTTGTAGTTGGTCGTTTTTCTCGTTAATTTCTGCTGCAGTCTGGGCTGCCTCGCGAGTTTCCAGTGCGACCTGCTTTCCGTCCCAACCTTCTATTCGAATTCTATCGGCTGCATCACGGCCATTGGTAATGAACCCTATTTGTTGCCCCATGACATGTACCGCATTGGCTATGGACGTTGCTGCGGTGACAGCTAATTCTGAGCGAAACGGCTCACCGTCTTGCCGATAGGCCTCTCGGCGGAACTCCATCATGATCGTTACACCGGCAACGGATGATGCTTCATAGATTTTACTATGCAATTGTCCCGTTCGAGCAGTAGCGCGCCAGTGAATGCGATTCATTGGATCGCCGTCTTGATAGGCGCGGACGCCGGCAATACGAGTTGGGTCTTCAAAAAGACGGTGTGTCATCTTAATTTCGCCAATGGGGCGACGTGAGGCAAGATCATATCCATCGAGTGGCACAATACGCGGATAGACGGTCAAAAACTGTGGTTCGGCGGCGATTTGATAGCGACGGTGCAAGCCGAACAAGTCGCCGGTCTCGAGTATTGTGGGACCGAGCTGATAGTAACCGCGACGTTTGCAGATGAAGGAATACTGCAATCGCTTAGTTTGATTGGGTTTGAGCATCGTGAGTTTAATGCGGCTGTCTTGTACATCCAAGCTTGGCGGATCATGCATTAAGGCTCGTTCCGGAAGTGCGTCTTCGAGCAATACCCATGGGATAGGTAATGCACCCGTGTTGACGAGATCCAAGGAAACACCGATATGGTCATCAATATTCGCCACTAGACTAGAGCAAGTGCGTTCGGCTTGTAGTGCATTAACCCAGCGGTTAGTCAAAAAACGACTAACGACGATAACCGTCAAAAGGGTATACATTGCGTAGGCCAGCAAATCGGACTGAATTAAGAACGAAATCGCGAGGATCACGAGGGCAGCAATAATCCATTTCCAATTCATAGAATCCTAGCTATTTTAAGCCATGGTGGGCACTGCAATTTCAGCAACGATTTCATTGATTACGTTCTCAGCTGTAATCTTACGCAAGCGTGCGTCAGGTGTGAGGATGACTCGATGGGCCAGTACCGGTGAAACGATGAACTTGACGTCGTCCGGTTGTACAAAGTCACGGCCCCGCATGGCCGCAAGTGCTTGGCAAGTGCGAAACAAAGAAATCGACCCTCGAGGGCTCGCACCGAGTCCTAAATCTTCGCAATCTCTGGTGGCGTGAATAATCTCTATGAGATACTGTCTGACCTTCGGATCCACGTGGACGTTGCGAACCGCGACTTGACAAGCCACAAGTTCTTCCGCTGAAACAACAGGTGATATTTTATTCAGTGGGTGCTCATGTTGTAACATCTCGAGCATCTTTAACTCATCATCCATGTTGGGATATCCGAGCTGCATTTTCATTAAAAAACGGTCGAGTTGAGCTTCCGGAAGAGGAAATGTCCCTTCGTGGTCGATGGGGTTTTGGGTCGCGATGACCAAAAACGGAGGTGGCAACTGATGCGAGATACCATCGACGGTTACTTTTGATTCGGCCATTGCTTCGAGCAAAGCAGCTTGAGTTCGAGGGGTTGCTCGGTTAATTTCATCTGCGAGGATCAATTGCCCAAAAATCGGACCAGGCCGAAATTCAAATTGCGTTGTTTTAGGGTTGAAAATCGACCCGCCGGTGACATCGGTCGGCAAGAGGTCGGGCGTACATTGGATTCGTTTGAATTCACATCCGACACTACGAGCAAACGCACGGGCCAGAATTGTCTTGGCGACTCCCGGGACATCCTCCAACAAAATATGGCCTTCACACAACCATGAGACAATCGACAGAATGAGTTGCGGTCGTTTACCGACGATGACCAACTCAACATTATCGATAATTCTCTTAGCAATATTGGTAATGTCAGTCATGGAGGACAGTTGTTTTCTTGAAAGTGGATCGTTAGGTTACAGTCTATAGAATGACTGTGGATAGTATTGAATTCGAAATCAATACGCTGATTCTAACGCGAATTTCGGATTATCGTTGATGAATTGTTTTATCTTCTCGTTTTGATTCCAGGCGATGGGCAGAAACTCGAACGCTTTTTCAATTAACTCTGGGGGTTCGGCCGTACTAAATCTTAGGAAACCATGACCCGCGTCACCAAAACACTCACCGCCTAGACAGGCGACGCCGAAATCATCATCGGCAGCAGTCAATAGGTACATGGCGAGTCCATGCGATGTGATACCGTGGCGGTTGCATATTTCCGAAACGTTGGGAAAGACATAGAACGTGCCACCGGGAATAAGACATTCAACGCCGTCGAGTTCATTCAGTTTGGTTGCCAGTGAAACGACTCGTTCTTGAAAAATAGCCATTGTGTGATTACGTTCATTGCGGTCGTTGCGTAATGCCGCAGCACCTGCTATTTGCACAAATGGCGGGACGCATGACAACGTACTGTTGGTAAGCTTGGCGATCATGTCGATCATACGTTTGCTGCCGACCGCATAGCCCAATCGCCAACCACTCATGCTGAAGGACTTACTAAAGGTATAGCAGGCCAAGCATTGGTCGAGCATGCCGGGTTGGGCTAACAGCGAATGGTGCTGACCGTGCCAAGCCATTTGGTCGTAGGGTTCATCTGAGAAGACGACTATATTCTTGCCGCGAATCAAATCGGCTATTGCTGCCAAGTCCTCTTCAGTGGTGACTCCGCCGGTCGGGTTATGTGGACTGTTGAGAAAAATAGCTTTCGGATTGGGATCTGAATTCACAAAATCCGCGACATCTTGAATGTCGGGACGGAATGCGTTTTCTTGCCGTAGTTCTGCATAGACAATTCGCCCGCCGCGACGTTCGATATTGGGAGGGTAGGTGGGGAAGTAGGGGCTGAAAACGAGGACTCCATCGTCAGGGTCGATAAATGCTTCGCAAAATAA
>CAWVZW010000171.1:0-4368 GCA_963934735.1 uncultured Planctomycetaceae bacterium | reverse complement strand
GGATAATTAGGTTCAACTATCGACAATTCAAGTATTTCATCAATCATATTACAGGCTCCTGTTATCATTATGATAACATAAGCAGCGTTTGGGGAGGCGTTTCCTAATTTTCTTGTAGGTAACCCCTGTCGCGTCGATTCTCATGTTTACAACTGCTTCCTAAAACCACTGCATCTCGTGTGCTTTTTATGTCTACCATCTTCTATTGCTCTCTAAAATCACTTTATCAGCGACAGCGTTGGTTGTTGATGCTGTTTGTTGCAGTATTAACGGTCATTGCCGCGAAGGGTTATCAAGATTTTGGGTTCGATAATGAAGCCCGCGGATTGTTCCGCACCAACGACTCGGCCTTTGACGAGCTAGAGGAGATCTTCGAGCAATTTCGACCTGATGAAAACGATTGTTTGGTTGTCATCGAAGCGGGTGAGGGCGGTTTTTTTAACGCAAGTTCGATGCAACAACTGCGGCAACTACAACAACAGTTTTCGCAAATGCCGTTAATAACCAGCGTACTCTCGCCATTGTCTCCTGAGATGATCGTCTGCAAAGAACTACCGCAAGCGTTGATACCCGCCGTTGCATTGGACGCGGTTGATTGGCAGCAGGTTCAGCAGGATGCACATCAACATCCATTGGTTGCGGGTAATTTTCTAGCAGAAAATGGAAAACACATGTTGCTGATATTGCGAATGGGTAAACAGGATCTGCTTGTTAGCGATTATGAAACAAGCGTTGGGTTGATGCTAGGCGTGATTGATAGTTGGAATGCGACTTCCTCGCATGTAGCGGATCTAACAGGCATCCCCCCGGTACGCGTCGAAGTATTTCACAGTATCAAAACAGATACGCGCCACCTCATGATGATCGGTTCGATTATTGGCGGCTTGGTTTCCATTTGCGTTTTCCGAAATTGGGCGCTGGCCTTGATGACGTTTGTCGGAGCATTGACTGGTGGCTTTTGGTCCTTGGGCTTGTTGAGTTTACTCGGAGTGAAATTGAATCTGATCAGCACGATATTGCCAGTTTTAATTGTCGTGATTGGGTTAACAGATGCTGTGCACATTGTTTTTGATATTCGTGATTCAAGAATGCGAGGAATTAACCCCGTCCGTGCGTCTTGGCTCGCCGTTCGTCGACTCGGTATCGCCTGTGCCGGAACCTCCATCACCACAGCCATTGGTTTTGGTAGCCTCGCATTCAGCCAAATTGACGTGATCCGGCAGTTTGGAATTACGTGCGCAGTGGGAACTCTGATCACCTTCGTCGCCGTGATTCTGGTGGTGCCGTTGTTAGCAGGTACAGCTTGGGTGGGTGGTGCTTATCGCGGTAAGCCACCCCGAGAACGTGACATGATGCGACGCTGGGGAGTGCAATACGCTGACTGGATACTGCGACATCGTCGTTGGATTCTCTTGGGATCATTGCTCTTTATCAGCCTGCTGGCCGTAACTTCAACTCGTCTATATCCCGATAGCCACATTTATGAATCACTGCCGACTGATAGTCGTAGTAGCGTTGCGCTACAAAAAATTGACTCGGAGTTTGGCGGTATCTTGAGCGCAATCATACTTGTAGAGTGGCAGCCAGACAGCGATGAAGATCAACAGCAAGCGGAAGTTATGGCGGCGATAAAACAAGTGGCGACGGCGGTGCACCGTGAACCAGATTTACATAATTCGATGTCGATTGTTAATTTTCGCGAGATGTTCTCTTCCTGTAGTCTTTTAACGCTGCCTAAGACAATTGAAGAACAATGGTTTCGCGACGATATTGGCCGAGCGATTGTGGTGGCGCGGATGCGTGATAAGGGTATCCACTTTCATCAGCAAATGTTGGTAGGCTTTCGCGAGCAAATGGCCAAGGTCCAACAGCAATACTCGGGAATAGAGATAACGGTATCCGGGTCGGCGGTCGTCGCGACGCGGAACCTGTCCAAGATGATTACGGACTTGGCGAAATCGTTGGCCATCGCCGCCGCTGTTATTTTTGTGGTGTTGACGTTTATGTTTCGCTCATTGCGAATGGGATTAGTGAGTCTTGTTCCCAATCTACTGCCGTTATTATTTACGGCTGCATTTTTAGTGTGGACTGGTCAGGCACTACGATTAACTAGTGTCTTATTGTTTACCGTTAGTTTGGGTATCGCGGTTGATGATACGATTCACTTTATCGTACGGTATTTGCGCGAGCGCAAATTGGGGCTTTCAGTCGACGATGCAATTCGCAATTCAATTGTTTCCGTCGGTGGAGCGTTACTGGTTAGCACACTCATTTTATTAGCAGGGTTTTCAGCTAGTGCTACAAGTGTCATGCCCCACAGTCAACTGTTTTCTCAACTGGCATGCATAGCGGTTGTCGTAGCGTTTATTGGCGATATGGTCCTATTGCCCGCAATCCTGAGATTTGTTGATGGCAAGTAAGCCAACCTAAGCCGCTTGTAACTAGAAGCGTGCGTGGTCACCGCAATCTACGATTTCTTCGCGTGAAAGCTTGCTGGCTGAACGTGAGAGTTGGTGCTCTTGTTTGGATTGAGGCGTATGGCTGCCGAATAATCCGATAACGCTTCGTCTTCATTTCCGAGAGCACGGTGTGCGAGGCCACGTTGGTAGAAGGCCATCGCTGATTCAGGATTGATGCTGATTGCTTGAGTGTAATCGGCAACGGCTGCTGCAAATCGTTTTTGACCGATATGAATTTCTGCGCGATTCATGTAAGCCATTTCGTGCTGGTCATCAATGCGAATCGTTTCCGTGTAATCTGCAATTGCTTTGTCAAATTGACCCGAATTGTTGAACATCACAGCTCGGTTAAAATATGTATTAGTACTTTTCGAGTCGACATTGATCGCTTGGGTTAAGTCAACGATTGATTTTGCAATCTGTCCCTGGTTGGCATAAGCAAGAGCACGGTTATTGTATGCTTCCGCAAAACTAGGATCGATACGAATCGCTTCACTGTAGTTCGAGACCGCGCGGTCAAGATCGTTCATGTTGGCAAATGCCATGCCACGGCGGTTTAAGGTCGCTGTGTTGGTTGCATCGAGTTGCAGGATATATGCGTAATCTGCCATTTCTCCGTCGATGTTGCCTTTGAGCGAGAAGGATGTTCCACGTTTGTAAAAGGCATCGATTGATTTTGGATCTAATCGAATGGCAGCTGTGTAACAAGCAATCGCTGTGTCGACGTCACCTTTGACCAGAAACGTGTCGCCTTTTTCAATTTCTATGTCGCGCTGCTCAATAGTTTTGAGATTGGCGTGGATTACCTGTAAGTCCGCGTTGGATTCCGCAGGTAATGTTGTCGCAAAAGCAGCGGAACTGAATGATTGGCGCGGGCCCTGCGTTGAAGAATACTCAGTGGGGAATGGGTTGAGGAGCTCTTTCATCTGAACAGCATCCATCGATGTACATCCTACACAGAGGATGCATATAGTAGCTGATATTGATGGAATAAGTTGTCGTACCTTCATGTCGTTCCCCTTAGGCCGAGACGATGTTCGTTGCTGCATTAATGGGTAGTGATGTTCTATAAATGCATAGAAAAACCCTATGCCTCAATATTCGACGTACAGAACCCGAATCTTCAGTAAAACCGGAATAACCCGTTCAGGTGGTACCATTTAACATCGAGTAGTTTTTAAGAAATGCCTCAGAGGATATTAGTAGTAAATAATCCGATCTCTATTTTGTGCATATTACCCAAGTTACAATATCGTCTGTGGCGTTTTATGGACAAAACCATCTTATGGTGTACGGCTTTTATTGATTGCAGTTTACTAGCTCGATAGGTTATTCTTGCTTTTATCGTAATCACTTGACCGATATCGCAACTATGCCGCATTAATTTTCCTAGTGCCGAAGTGAGAATCTTATGAGTTCAGAAACGCTAATTCCCTTATATGCAGACTGGTTCATTTTTGAATTATTGGAGTTCTTAATTGAGGATGGTGGTTGTTGTTGCATAATACCGCTGGTGATCGTGTGTATTGTCCTGGCGATCATTGGTAAAAACCGCAAACAGGTTGTAACAAACCAGCAGGAGTCTGCGGACGGTACAAGTCTGTTGTGTTTCAAATGCAATGCGATTAATTCAAAGCCGGCCCATTTTTGCTCGAGGTGTGGTACTGCTTTTGCCGCCGGTCAGACACCTGGTAGTTTTTATGACACCCTCCGCATTCGCGTAAGCAACTGGCGTAACTGGGGCTGGTTAAGCACAACTGAAAGCGAGCAGCTCGAGAGAACTGTTGCTAAGGACGAAGAAGTTTTCAATCGTACAACCACTGCGCAGATTCCGGCGCGACCGGACATGCCTCAGGCAGTGATTCCAAGTGCGACCCGAACTGTTGCGGAGACGACCGTACCAACTCCA
>CAWVZW010000170.1:0-4422 GCA_963934735.1 uncultured Planctomycetaceae bacterium | reverse complement strand
GAGTTCAAAAAACAAGCGGAAACCATGGCGGCAAATTTCTGGCCAAGAATGGATGCCAATGGCGATGGGAAACTTGACGCAGAAGAAATCTCATCTTCACGAGATCCTGCAAGTATGAAAAAAGCTGATACCGATAAAGATGGTGAGATTTCAAAAGCAGAATTCATCACCAGCATGGCTAAAATGATGAAAGCAAGAGCCGAGTCCGGCGGTGACAATGGAGGTAGACCATAGTGACCGTAGCTGCACTTACAGTTAAAGACCTCACCAAAGACTACATCACTAAATCGGAAACCGTGCATGCCCTGCGTAGTGTTTCGTTTGATGTTCCCGAAGGTGATTATGTAGCCATCATGGGGCCCTCTGGGTCTGGCAAAAGTACGCTGCTCAATATGATCGGTTGCTTAGATCGTCCAACCACAGGGCTACTGATGCTAGGCGAAGACAACGTTGCCCATATGTCCGATAACCAATTAGCCGACGTACGTGCTGCTCGTATCGGCTTTGTCTTCCAGTCTTACAACCTCATTGCCCAACTTTCCGTCGTGGAAAATATTCAAGTGCCTCTGTTTTACCAAGGGAATCTGAATCGGCAAGCTAATCGTCGATGTCGTGAACTTGCGGATCTTGTCGGACTAGGAGATCGCGTCAGTCACCGGCCGACACAACTCTCTGGTGGCCAACAACAGCGTGTCGCCATCGCTCGAAGCCTCGTCAACGATCCCTTTTACATCCTCGCCGACGAACCAACTGGTAACTTGGACAGCGGGACGACAGAAGAGATTCTAACCATTTTCGAGCGGCTCAACGATCAAGGTAAAACGATCGTAATGGTTACGCATGAAGACGACGTAGCAGAACGTACAAAACGTATCATTCGCCTACGCGACGGTTTCATTGTCTCCGATGAACTCAACAAACATCGTCTGCGGTTTACTGACCAGAAAACAAGTGAAGTCATTCCTGAAAACAGCATGGAGGCACTCGAAGCGATTCGTGATGCTCAACTAGCCGCGTTAACTCCCACAAATGTCGAGGCAAACGCCCAAGCGGTAGCAAATACACCCAGTGAGGATTCTTTCAGCGATGGTGATGACCATATTACCCTCTCCTCTACAGAAGAAAGTACGGCTGCACAATCTGCCAGTACTGGGCGACCACTCGCTTCGGCTGGTCGACGCTTTGGTGCAATCCTGCTTGACGGTGTAGTCATTACTTTCGGCGGCATGATCTTCGGTATGTTATTAGGCGGGACAATTTTGGGAATGCTTGGTGTGGGTGTAGTAGCAGATGCCGGAGCCACTTCCGAAGAAATGGATACAGTCGCCTTTGGTGGGTTTATAGGTGGTTTGTTGGGTACAATTATTGGCCCGTACATTGCTAGCTTTATTATTATGATTCTTGAATGTTGTACCGGAATTACGCCAGGTAAGTTAATGCTGGGGATGAAAGTTAGCAATGCGGATGGTTCAGATGCAAATCTTGGCAGTATTGTTACACGTGGACTTCTAAAATATCAATACACCTGGGTAGTGATAGTTGGAAGCTTTACAGGGCTGGATTTCTTAGTAACTATTTCTGGAATTTTATCAATCGTAATGTTCTTTGGGATCTTTCTTATCTTTAGTGAGGGAAGGCAAACGTTATGGGATAAGATGGCCAAAACAACAGTGGCAATGAAGGATTGATCCCGCTAATTGCATACCGGCATACTAAGGGTTGAGTCTGAGGCAGGTTTTAGTACATCGTATTTTGATACGTTATTTATAGGGCAATCATAATGGGATTCTTTACAACTTGGATACTAACCTTTCAACTCGGTATCAAGAGCTTATTGCTACACCCAATGCGTTCGATACTGACTATTCTCGGTATCTTTATAGGCGTAACTTCAGTGATATGGCTGCTCGCAATCGGTGAAGGATTGAGCCAAGAAGCTCAACGCCAAATCCAGCAGCTCGGTGCTCAGAACATCATCGTCCGCTCTATAAAGCCACCAGCGGAGGCACTCGGCGATGGGATTGTGGCTGTCTATGGGTTGAGCAATCGAGAGTATGAAATGCTCCTGGAAACGCTTCCTCAAATCGAATATGCAGTGCCTATTAGGGAAGTAAAGCGAACCTTTCAATTCCAATCTGTCGAAGTTGATGGACGACTCGTCGGTTCAACTCCCATGTACTACGAAACGGCGAAGCTGACTATTGATCGCGGTCGTTTTTTGACAGATTCCGACTATGAAAAAAATAAAAACTATTGTGTTCTCTCTAAGGGAGTCGCCTCTAAGCTTTTTCCACACCAAGATCCCATTGGACAAAAAATATTACTGCCGGAGCTCAATGACTTTTATGAAGTCGTGGGCGTATTGAAACATCGAGGTGCAACGGCTGGAATTGGTGGTTCTTTTGCCGCACAAGACTTTACCAAAGACGTCTATATTCCACTGACAACGATGAACCAGCGATTAGGGCGAACCATTTTTCGCCGTGTCGGCGGTTCCTTTGGTGGCGAGTTCGTCGAACTCAATCAAGCGACATTGCAAATTCGAAACGTCGACGACGTAATATCAACTGCAACAATGATCAAGGATTCGCTTCGACATCACAACGACATGGGCGATATCGAGGTGGTTGTACCGCTCGAGTTGCTAGAACGAGCCAGGGCGACTCGAATCGTAATCATGTTCGGTATGTGTATCATTGCCGGTGTATCACTACTCGTCGGTGGTATCGGTATTATGAATATAATGCTAGCTACGGTTACGGAACGAACACGCGAAATTGGTATCCGCCGAGCTCTCGGTGCTCGACAATCCGCGATTATCCGTCAATTCTTAGTCGAGACAATTACTCTTTCTGTACTCGGTGGTCTAATTGGCATCGCATTTGGTTTCTTTGGGCCATTTGTCATTATTATTCTTAGAGACGTGATGTATCTATATTTCCGCCAAATGATGTCCGGATTCCCTCCGGCCTTTGAAACCATGACGCCCGAAATCGTCCGAGCATCAGTACCCATTTCTTTTGGTATTGCGGTGCTCATCGGTACGTTTTTTGGAATCTACCCGGCCATGCGAGCTGCTAAGATGGACCCCATCGAAGCCCTCCGCCACGAATAATAATTTTATTCGACGCAAGATTACCCATTTTTGATTGCATATTAATTAGTAGCTAGCACATCTACCAATTGATTAATCTCGGCTTGGGTATGCACAGCGCTCAAGCTCACACGTAACATACTTCCATCTACAGGCACCGTCGGCGGACGAATTGCGGGGACAAGCAACCCCGCAGCATGTAAGGCGGCACTCAGGGCTATCGCTTTTTCTGGCATGCCAACAACGATGGGCACAATTTGCGAACAGAATTCATTATGGGATTCATGCAACAGCCCAATTGATTGCAAACGCTGCCGCAAATATTGAGCGTTGGATAATAGCTGTTCGCGGCGGTGCGGTTGTGATTGAATCAATTGTACTGCGGACCGATTTGCACTAGCACAAGCAGCCGGTAATGCGGTTGAAAAGATATAACTGCGGGCGGAATTGGCGAGCCAATCAATGAGTTTTTCACTGCCCGCTACAAATCCACCTATACTTCCTAACGCCTTACTAAACGTGCCCACGGTAATGTCGACTGCGTCTTCGCAATCCAGCAACTCCGCCAGTCCGCGGCCATGTTTACCAAACACGCCAGTTGCATGCGCCTCATCAATCATCAACATACAATCATGTGTTCGCGAGAGCTCCGCGATCTGGGTCAACGGTGCGACGTCGCCGTCCATACTAAAAAGTGTATCGGTCACGATCAATCGACGACGATGCGATGTAGCGGCGGCTAATAGCTCTGCTAAATGATCCACGTCCTTATGACGGTAAACCAAGACCGTCGCGCCCGATAACCGACACCCATCAATAATACTGGCATGATTACGAGCATCGCTCAGAATCACATCTTGTTTACCCACCAACGCGGCGATTGTACCAACATTAGCCGCATAGCCTGTGGGAAAAGTAAGTGCCCGCTCGGTTGCTTTGAACGCAGCCAAGTCGCTCTCTAATGCCGCATGAACCGTTGTGCGCCCCGTAACTAAAGGACTTGCACCGCTACCCCATCCAAATTCCTCCAACGTCGCTTGTAGAGTTGGACTATTGAGTTCTTGAGCAAGACCCAAATAGTCATTGCTGGCAAAATTTATCAGCGACACATCGCCGCGGCAAATCGCTCCACTTTCTCGATCACGGCTCCACGACGGCAGCTCTCGCCGTAGATTTTGCTCTGACAAATTGGCTAGCTCTTCTTCAAGCCAATATAATGGATCGTTGGACATTGCACTCTTTTTGTAATAAACATAGCGAACAAGTATTTTGAAGATACCATATCAAATAAATCATAGGTCGCATAACCCTAGACCCAATGGCTCTGG
>CAWVZW010000169.1:0-4520 GCA_963934735.1 uncultured Planctomycetaceae bacterium | reverse complement strand
ATGCCTACTGGTGTGACCGCTTTTGCTGGCCGGATTCTTGCGGGGGCTGCGGATGGATGTATTATTTTTCAAGCGGCGCAGGATGCGCCGTTGGGGGCGTCCAATGTGCGGATCTTTGGTACTGCTATGGGTGGAGACGATGAGGATACGGTTGAAGTGGACGCACTTGCGCATCAAGAAACGTATATGCCCGGTGGGGGTCGTAATCATTTTCCCGTACAGGTGCATACGGTTTCGGTTCAGGTGCCCAGTGATATCCAATCTTTGAAATTGAGTACGCAAGAAATTACGCTGAAGCCAGGCGAGGCTGTGCGGATTGATGTTGAAATGACTCGCGCAGAAGGATTTGACAAAAATATTTCTTTAGATGTACTCTTCAAACACCTCAGTTCAGTATGGGGAGATACACTGCCAAAAGGCGTCACGCTGGATGGTAGCAAAAGTAAAATTTTGATTACCGGCAAAGAAACCAAAGGTCATATTACGTTGGTTGCCGATGATAAAATAGAAATGGTCGAAAGACAACAAGTAAGCGTGATGGCAAATATATCGCTAAATTTTGTGATGAAAGCGACGTATAGTAGTTTGCCATTATTTATAACAACGGTTCCCAAAGAGGTTGAGCCGGAAAAATAGGAATCTAGGGAATCCGACTGTGGCGAGAATCGTACAAATCACCGACACGCACCTTTCGACAAACCCGTCAGAGGAATTGCTCGGCTGTCGGACCCAAGATTCACTAAAACGAGTCTTGCGACGAATCCAAGATAGCTATATGGATTGCGACCGTATGATTGTTACGGGCGATTTGGTCCACGAAGAAGGGCCAGATGCCTATCACATGGTTCGTGAAATATTGACACCGTGGGAAGATAAACTGCGTGTGATCCCGGGCAATCATGACATGCGAGACGGAATGCGGGAGGCATTCGGGGATCGGATTAATGGCTGCCCATCAGCGGTAACATTTGAAGATGAAGTGGGTGCGTGGCAATTGATAGGGCTCGACACGCTGTTAGATGGTGCTGTCGAAGGTGATTTGACTGGACCACAATGGGAATGGTTAGAGAATCGTTTAGAATCTTCGAACCAACCGACCGTTTTGTTTATGCACCATCCCCCCGTGTTTATAGGCAGTGAGTGGGTAGATAAATTGGGTCTGCTTTCTTTTATTCCCTTTGCTAATCTGGTCGAGCGATTTGAGCAGATCAAACTGGTGGTGTGTGGGCATGTGCATCAGGACTATCAAACCGAGCTATTTCAAGCGACGGTTGTTACGACCCCTAGTACATCGGTCCAATTTAAAATGAACTCGGATGAGTTCGCCACGGATGACTTACCACCAGGGTTCCGCATCTTAGATCTATACGATGACGGTACGTTTGATATGAACGTAATCCGAGTTGATCATTCACGTTAATCTGCTTTGCCACACTACTAATACTGGTGTGCCATCCATTGTAAAATAGACGTGATGAAACTAGGGCTATTTAAAGTAGAGGATTTTCGATGACGATCAGACAAACAAGTGTATTGGCGGTGTTGTTGAGTGTATGTTCTTGGCATTCACTAGGTGCTCAGGTCTCGAGCATCGTTGAATCGGAAGTGACTTCGGTAAACGAATTAGTATTTACGGAAGGCCCGGCCTATCATCGAGATGGCGCAGTATTTTATACCGACATCCAAAACAATCGCATTTTACGATTAGCACCAGGTGCCAGCACGGCAGACACCTTTTTAATCCCCAGTGGTCGCGCAAACGGATTGATGTTTGACGCCCATGGGTTTTTGATTGCTTGCCAAGGGAATGAAAAAGGTGGACTTGGAGGACGGCGATTGGTTCGTATTGATCCAATAAGCAAAGAGTCAACAGTCATTGTGGATAACTATGAAGGCAATCGCTTTAACAGTCCCAACGACCTATGTATCGATAAAGCGGGCCGAATTTACTTTACCGATCCATACTATTCCCCCGATCGCAGTATGCTAGAGCTGAAGGTAGAAGGTGTTTATCGAGTGAATTCAGATGGTACCGGCTTAGTTCGTATTTTGGATAATAAGACAGTCTCTCGCCCGAATGGTATCTCGATCACTCAAGACGAAAAAACGCTCTATGTCGTCGACAACAACCCAACGGTGCCGCAACGAAAACTGTGGGCGGTTACTTTAGATGATGTAGGACTCGCCACCGGTAAACCACGGGAATTACATGATTTCGGTGGCGGTCGTGGCGGCGATGGCATGTGTATGGATAGTGTCGGCAACTTATATGTGACCGCCGGAGCGAACCGAAAATATCCACTACAAAACCTCGATAATACTGCTGGGGTCTATGTATTTTCACCAGCAGGTAAGCTGCTGGAAGTAATCAAAGTTCCCGAGGATATGATTACCAATTGCTGTTTTGGGGGCTCGGATATGAAAACTCTATATATCACCGCCGGAAAAACACTGTGGCAAGTGCGAACCAAGGTTGCAGGCTATGCCTTGTGGCCTAAAGCTGAGTAATAAGGTTTGGTCGATAAATGCCCAAATAGTCCTAATAGGGAGTGAATTTCGGCAACACGTACATAATTAACCTTCGCCCGCCACGGCGTTATCCGATATTATATAGGTATAGATTCAAACGTCCTCACAAGTTATAGGCAAACCAAATCATGACAAAATATTCGAACTGCGCCGGAATTACTCGTCGCCATTCTCTCAAATTAGGCTTAGGCGGCCTGTTTGGTGGTGGCTTAGTAAACGCCTTGCGTAATCAAGCTGTTGCGGCAGTCGATGGTCCGCGTCGACAATCGGCTAAACGTTGTATTTTGATTTGGATGGATGGCGGTCCTACGCATTTTGAAACGTTTGACCCCAAACCCGATGCTCCTTCTGAAATCCGCGGTGATTTTGGTACGGTCGCAACTTGTAACACGAGCATCCATTACTCAGAACACATGAAACGCTTAGCCGCGATTAGTGATAAATATGCGATGATTCGTTCCATTCGTCATAACCAAGGCAATCACGGAGCAGGCAATCACTATATGACAACCGGTGCTCCGCCGCGTATCCCTGTGGGATGTGGAGCATTTGTTAGTTTTCACCCGAGTATGGGATCAGTGGTTAGTCACGAATTAGGTGGTAAAAACCACCTGCCTAATTACTTCTCGATGCCACGTATGTCGCGCAGTGGTGGGCCTAACTTCCTAGGTGCCAATCATGCACCGTTTGTTGTTGCGGATGATCCACATCAAGCGAATTTTCGAGTGCGCGACGTTGCCGTTCCTAAAGGTTTGACGGAAGGTGATTTTCAATCGCGGCGAAATGTTCGAGTGCTGCTTGATAAGATGCAGCGTTTAAATAATACAGCGTCCGGCGATCCGGCAGCGGCCTTAGATGATTATTATGAACAAGGGTTCAATGTAGTTACCTCGCCGGAGGCACAGCGTGCCTTTGATATATCGTTAGAACCGGATGAAATGCGGGATCGATATTATCGGAATTCATTCGGTCAACGCTGCTTGCTTGCGCGGCGGTTGGTCGAAGCAGGCGTACCGTTCGTCACCGTTTACGACGGTGGTTGGGATAGCCACTCGAATTTGTTTGGTGCACTCGGTACGCGGTTGCCGACGTGGGACCAAACGGTTGCGACGCTAATCGAAGATCTTGATGAACGCGGTATGTTGGAAGATACATTAGTGCTCGCCCTAGGCGAATTTGGACGGACTCCAAAGCTGTCTACCTTATCAGGGCAAACGAAGGCCGGCCGAGATCACTGGGCGAATGCCATGAGTGTGTTGATGGCCGGTGGTGGTACTCCTGGCGGTGTTGTTGTCGGCGCCACAGATCGTAAGGGCTATTCCGCCTTTGAAAACGTAAAGAGCCCAGAGAATTTTGTGTCTACGGTTTACGCTAAACTTGGTATAGATCCTGCCAAACTGCTGTATACTCCACAGGGCAGACCTACACATATTGTTAGTGATCCGACTCCAATCCGCGAACTGATGGGTTAATACTAGCCATTTGGCGATGGCGACCTTATATAAAAGATTTTGAGCGATTATCTCGAGGCCAAAAATGAAAAAACCAAATAACACGTCCAACCAAAACATGCCGCGACGCGATTTCTTAGCAGCGAGTGCTGTTGCTACATCAGCGGTCGCAACAAGTACAGTGAATGCAAAGCAAGCAGATGGAAAACTAGTCGTTGGCGTGATGGGGATGCAGCGCGGGCGGAGTTTGGTGGATACGTTTGCTAAACATTCGGATGTTGTTGTGAAGTATGTGTGTGATGTGGATAGCCAGCGAGCTGCCAGTGCTGCGAAACTAGTTCAAGGAGCTGTTGGATATACACCTCAGGCGATTACCAAGTGGGAAGATATTATCGCGGATGATGATGTTGATATATTAGTGTGTGCCGCACCAAACCACTGGCACGCACCAGCTACTATTGTTGCCGCAGAAGCGGGTAAACATGTGTATGTTGAAAAACCGTGTTGTCAAAATCCTTGGGAAGGTGAACAACAAATTGC
>CAWVZW010000168.1:0-4609 GCA_963934735.1 uncultured Planctomycetaceae bacterium | reverse complement strand
GAAGAAGCTGCACCAGCGGAAGAAGAAGCGTCAGACGACGAGTCTGATGACTAATCTTTAGTGGCGAAAGCTACAAGTTGGGATTGTCATGCAATTTGATGTTCTTACATTGTTCCCAGAGATTTTCTCTGGTTACGTTAGTCAGAGTTTATTAAGCAAGGCAATCGAGAGTGGACTAGTGCAAATTGATTTGCATGACATCCGTAACTGGACATTAGACAAGCATCAGCGAGTGGATGATCGGCCTTACGGCGGTGGTCCTGGAATGGTGATGCAAGTCGAACCGGTGGTTGAGTGTGTTGAAGCGGTTCAAAAGATTGGGGAAAGCCCTGGTCAATTGATAATGCTGACACCGACGGGTAAACCGTTAAACCAAAGGTTAGTAGAAGAATTGGTGCAACGCCCTCGGCATATACTTTTGTGTGGCCGTTATGAGGGATTTGACCAACGAGTTGTTGATATATTGAACCCGCTGGAAATATCCATTGGGGACTACATATTAAACGGTGGTGAGGTTGGTGCGATGGCACTGATTGACTCCATGATTCGGCTTGTGCCGGGAGTGTTAGGTGACGAGCAGAGTAGCCAAGATGATTCGTTTTCAACGGGTAATCGGTTGCTTGAGTTCCCACATTACACTCGACCACGAGAATTTCGTGGACACACAGTGCCGGAGGTATTATTAAGTGGCGACCATGGGGAGATTGCTCAGTGGCGTCAGGAGCAGAGTTTACAGATAACTCGCGAACGGCGAGAAGATTTACTGTAAAAAATGTTAAACGATGACATTGCAGTGACAAACAAAATCATGCTTCCCCTTGTGGGAAGAGAACGAACATAGTTTAAAAGAGGGACGAAGAGATGAACCAGAAGATCATGGACTTAGTTGAGCAGTCGAGCATAAATGAAAACGTACCTCAATTTGAGGTTGGTGATACTGTCGATGTACACGTTCGAATTCTTGAAGGTGAAAAAGAGCGAATTCAAGTGTTCAGTGGCGTAGTCCTTGGTCGCAGTGGCGGTGGATCTCGCGAGATGTTTGCGGTCCGTCGAATTGTAGCTGGACAAGGAGTTGAACGTAAATTCCCAGTTCATTCACCGCGGATTGCCAAAGTGGAAGTGACTCGTAGCAGTCAAGTTCGCCGTGCCAAACTTTATTACTTGCGTGATCGCGTTGGTAAAGCGGTTCGTCTAAAAGAACGTCGCCGAGTTACAGTTAATGGTTAGTTTTACCTTAGCGGATGCTATAAATCGAACATGAGGAAACCATGCCTCAGTAACAAACACTCGGTGCCCAATCAGCACGGAGTGTTTTTTTATGGACATGCGATATCTAGGTTTTGTAGCGATCAATATTTTGTGGGGCGTGGCCACGGGCCTGCTGGCATGGTTGAGTCGAATTCTTCAGTCTTGTTTACCACGTGGTTTGTTACGTTGGCACCAGAAGAGCGACTCGCATCGATTAGGTCAGTTGGCAGAGCAACTAGCGGCTCGTTTTTTATTACGGCGTGGGTATTCGGTGCTCGGTCGCCGAGTGGACTATGGATTGGGTGAAATGGATTTGATAATGTTCGACCATGTGTGCCGCCCGTCGCAAGTCGTCGTGGTTGAAGTGAAGGCCTTGCGGCGGATTGATTATCGCCGTCCCGAAGCGGGCGTAGGAGCTGGGAAGCTCAGGCGATTACAGTCGGCAGGCGTTGACTACATAAAGCGTCATCACTTGAGGCAAATTGATTTACGCATCGACGTGATTGCGGTCCATTGGCCCCATGGTGCTTGGCGTCCAGACGCACAGCATTTTAGAGATTGCAACTACGAATTTACTACGGCTACTTTTTGCGGCGACGTTTAATTCTGCGAATTGCACGGCTTTTCATGACAGCGACGCAGATTTCGCGGCGATTGAATGCAAGTTGACGAGTGCGAATATATTGATATCCCCAACTACGAATGCGGTCGAGATACTGAGGAAGTTCTTTGACAAGTTCCCATTTGGTTAGCTTCAATGTAAGTAGCATCCCGCGGATGTTCACGTCGTCGCGAGTCACGATATCTTCGACACTGTCGAGTGTATAGTTAGGAGTGGCACTCACATCGGACATGATCCATTTGATGTTGTTGAATCCAGACCGCCGCATATCAGCCACTTTTGTTCGCACGTGCGTGAATTTTGGATGTTCGAGCAAGCTTGCATGCATTTGCGCGGGGTCAATTCCGACGACCTGAAAATCGTTTTCCAGCAGTACTTGCGAAGAACCACCGGGGGCACTGCCGATCTCGGCCACAATGTCTTGCTCGGTGATTGGCAATCTAGCCCATTGCAGAGCTTCCGTCATTTTTAGGTACGCGCGACTGACAGCGTGCTCGGGTAAGCGGATGCTATAGATACCTCCCGGCCAACGGGACACGGTGGTGGTTGCTTGATGCCAACCAAACCACCATTGATTGGGCTCGACCATGACGACGTCCAGTATTGCGTCGTCCGTTTTAGCAATTCGATTTGCCGAGGCAAGAGATGCAGTGGAAGCGTCGGTCGATGGATGAGTTGACTGCAATTTCTGAGCGATTTCAGTTGCGATCTTGTCTGTTAACTCATTGCGTCCAGGTTCGAAATCACGATTGCCTGGTAGCACGGGGTCACGTTGCCAAACGTGGACGTGCTTTAGTGGCGGAAGTTGTTCAAGTGGTAACTCGGCAACGAGTTGCTGTATGATTTCGGTTTGATTATCGTTGGTGATTTTGCCGAGGCCGATACCTGAGGTGCGCGCGAATGTTGACTTCAAGTTGAGTGTCGGTAGGGAGTTAGAGGGGAAATCACTTGGCACTTTGAATGTAACAAAACCGGGGCGGGAGAAAGCGAGGCGAAACGTTGGCCAAACTGACAGAATCTCGTCTTTCAGAACGTGTTGGGCACCGTTTTGGCAACTGCAGTAAATATATTGAGAGTTCACGACGATTTTGGTTAATGAGAGTGGGGTAGTGTGCGGCTGGATTTTAGCGGGTGTGATACGTATTAGACGAAGTATGCAGTGTAGAACGTGGTGGAGGCGTGGAAAAGTGGGGGTAGAAAGCGAAACAAATCGTTTTTTACGGTGTTTTGGAGATAAGCTGGTAACTAATATCAGTTAAGATGCTTGAAACTTCAGCACAAATTAGCGTGCATACGCTAGACAGTGCGTAAAGAACAAAAAGAAACAATGAAAGAAACAGTGGTTGTTTCGTTGTTGGATTTTTTATACGGTAAGCTTTTAGAGTCCCTCTTATAAATTTAATTCGTTCATAGAGTATTGCGATGTCAAAGAAATCAACAGTTGTTGTATTGCTAACTTTGTTCAGTGGAATTCTTGGTGCCGAGATGCTATACGCTCAGCCATCAGGTGGCCCCTTGGGTTTCCTGCAGCGGCTTGATGCCAACGGTAACGGCATGCTTGAACCAGATGAGCAGGGCCGCGCACGTCCTTTCATTGAACGCATTGCCCGCGACGTCGGCGGTATTGATATGAATCGCCCGATTCGCTTGAGTACGTTGGGTGAAAAAATCCAACAAATGCAAGGCGGACAGAGCAGTAATTCACGCAGTAGCAGTTCAGGTGGATCGAGTTCCCGCGGGTCTAGCGGCCCCAGAGATATGCAAGGCAACCCGTTGCCCGCAGAAGCTTCATTGGATTCGCTTGTACCGGGATTTGACGTTGTTGAGGAAGTGATTGCCGTGCCTGGTTTTGGCGCGAAGGCTGAATACTTAAACGTGCCTGTACAAGAAGCGGATTTTACCGAAGCTGAACAAACAATTAAGCGTTATGATCGAAACCGCAATGGGATCCTCGAGGCCGATGAAATCAAAAATGCTCGCTGGCGCGATGATCCGATGAAACAGGATCGCAACGGTGACGGAAAACTGACTCGCAGTGAACTAGCCGTTCGTTATTCGCTGCGTCGCACCAGCGAAGCGCAACGCAAAGCTCAAAGTAGTGCCGGTGGTACCAGTGGCGGTGGTTCTCAGGATCGGGGTGCACAGGATCGGGGTGCACAGGATCAAGGTAGCAGCAGTAGTCGTTTTGGTGGTGGTGGTGGTAGTCGTTTTGGTGGCAGTAGTTCCGGGGGAACTTCTGGAGCCGACCGAATGGCTCAATTCGCCGGAAGTATGATGCAGCGATATGACTCCAACAAGAGTGGTGTCATTGAAAAGTCTGAATGGAAGAATTTTCGCTCAGATCCTTCAGCGGCGGACACGAACAAAGACAGCAAAATCACCAAGGATGAATTAAGTAAGTGGATGACGAGTCGATTTAGCCAAGGCGCAGGTCGAGGTGGTGAATCATCATCGTCGAGAGGTGGAAGTGGAGGTGGATCCGAGGGTGCGGCAGACGGTGGAAGTGGCGCAGACTTTGTCGGCAGCGGTAGTTATCGATTTAAGTTACCCCAAGAAGGCTTGCCCGAAGGTTTGCCAGGGTGGTATGTAACTTCCGACAAAAATAATGATGGACAAATCGCCATGTCTGAATATACAGGAAAATGGGATGCAAAAACGCTGAGTGATTATTATGCATACGACATAAACCGTGATGGAGTGATCACGCCTGGCGAAGCTATGGAAACAACGAAAAGCGGG
>CAWVZW010000167.1:0-4683 GCA_963934735.1 uncultured Planctomycetaceae bacterium | reverse complement strand
GCACTATCCCCACACCGGTAGCAGCTTGCTTTACTGTGACCATCGCATCACTCCCAAACAATAAAAATTAACTTGATAGCGAATATTCTATCATATGGGTTCCTTCTCCAATGTAGCTCCAGACGGAGATCGTCTACAGCGTTCGATTCCGACTAGCGAGAAGTGGAATCTCACTTTGGCAACGCTATCTTCCGCAGTTCTTTCACCAATTTTTTCTCACTCATACCAGCCAGTTCGATCTTTGGATTATGGGTGAGTTGTGGGTTACGGTAGTGAACTGTCTGAGGCGCTCCGCTGTGAATTTGAAACGCGATCTTACCGGACAATTCACCCTGTGGGTCTTCGATAGCCACACAGAGTTTTCCATTGATAGCCGTCCAAATGCGATGGTCAACGGCAAGAATCTCATACTTGTTCCATCCACCCGGCTTCACCGCCGCTGTCCCATTTTCATTGCGGTCGAGTATACCGCGACCGTGTTCGTGATAGAGTTTCCCCCACCACCCCGCTCCAACGTCAGCCTGATAACCCAACGCCTGCCCGTGATCATTAATTGGCTTTGAGCGAAACTGAATGCCCGCATTGCGATCAGCCGGTGTCAATTTGACATCAACGGTCAAGTAAAAGTTCTGGACTTTTACCTTGGACCAGAGAAATTCATTCTGCGGCACGTTTTTGTCGGAATGTCCGACGATGGCGCCATCTTTCACCGACCATAAATCAGTGTTGCCCGTCCAGCCAACAAGGTCCTTACCGTTGAATATTGGCGTAACGTCGGGTTCCTGTGCACAAAGATCGCAGCCAAAAAACAGAATGATTACTAGTAATATGGACTCAGGCATTTTGCCCAACGCGGGAAGATTTATATTCAACGCTCGATTCCTTTTCTAAATGCCACAAACTATCTCTGAGCCATTTTGCCAGTGGGACAAAGAGAATTCAAGTAGCGTAGCGCCTTTGGGGGAGATCTCCTTCAAGCCGAAACCGACAAAACCAACAAAGCATCCGAACTTAATATACCCAGACTGTACCTGCAATTATTACATCTTGTGAATCTTAGGATCGTGGTCGACCCATGCTGATGAAAAAGTTGTCCATGGATTATAATCAATCTTCCAAAGAAGACAGTGGAATCGCGTTGATTCCGAATTGCTTAGCCGGTTCGAGAGAGTGAAATTATAATGCGAATTAAATATAGATTGATGGTTACCTGGGTTTTCTGTCTGTTGCTGCCAATCGGTTCATGGGCAGCTGACCGTCCCAACATTCTCTGGATCTTTCAGGAAGACACGTCTCCTTGGATGGGCTGTTACGGTAGTTCGGTTAACGATGGTTGGACTCCACGGATCGATCAGATGGCCGCAGAGGGTATACGGTTTAGCCGTGCGTTTGTGCCTTTTCCAGTTTGTTCGCCTTGCCGATCCTCGATGGCCGTGGGCGCAAACGCGATTCGCTTCGGTGCCCATGAACATCGCTCGCGACGGGGACCGATCAAGACGTACCTACCTGCCGGAATTAAGACGATCGCCGAATTGATGCGGGAGGCAGGTTATTTTACTTTCAATGTGGGTAAGACGGATTACAATTTTTCTGAAGCTGGTGACGGGATCTACTCACAAATTTCTTCCAAAAACACGAAGACACCGTGGCGCGATTGTGCCGAGGGTAAGAACTTTTTTGGCCAAATCCAACTCAAAGGCGGAAAAACAAACACAACTAAATGGCCCCCTAGCAAAACAACAGATCCGGCCCATGTCACGGTTCCAGCTGATTACCCCCAGACTCCGCTATACCGACAAGTGGTCGCTCAACACCACGATGCCATCCGCAGTGATGATGGAGTGATTGGCGGTATTCTGGATCGGCTTAAGGCCGACGGTCTATTGGACTCGACGATCGTTGTCTATTTTTCGGATCATGGTGCTAATCATCTCGTGCGTCACAAGCAAATGCCGACCGAAGGCGGATTGCATGTTCCTTTTATTGTGTGGGGACCGCGAAAATGGATAAGTGAGCCAGGTACCACTCGAACGGATCTGATCAATACGCTTGATTTGACCGCCACATCGTTGGCATGGGCCGGAATTGCGATCCCAGATTGGGTGGAAGGCCAGGATCTTTTTGCTGAATCATTCCAGCCGCGCACTTTTGTTGCCAGTGCTAAAGATCGCCTCGATCATACGATCGATCGTGTACGCTCGATACGAACCGATCAATATCGTTACACGCGTAACTATTTTCTGGATCGTGTCTTACTGCAACCTCAATACCGTGACCCTAAGCCATATCTTAAGGCGTTACGAATTGCCTACGCGGACGGTACCCTCGCTCCAAAACTGGCGGAGATCTATTTTGGCGAACGCGCCGCCGAGGAACTGTACGATGTTGTCAAGGATCCAGCACAGGTTCACAATTTGGCTGACGATCCGGATTTCGCAGAGGTTTTACAGCAACATCGATCCCTGCTGGACTCTTGGTTGGCAAAAGGAGACTTGGGCGCGGTAGATGAACCGGATCAAGAATTGACGTTGAATGGGCAAGACAGCAAATGGGGTATCGGAGTCAATTTCCAATATGAACGGATTCGCAAGGACTCCGATGGTGATGGTTTGTCGGATAAATGGGAAACGACAAACCAACGGGATCCCCATGATGGAAAGCTGCTTTTTACATTTGACTGTGGTGGCTGGCAAACAGAAGGCTGGCAAGCAGAAGGTGAGGTCACCAATATTGCGGGGTACCAGGGTTTTCTAGATTTTGATTTGCTTTCCGGCCATGCAGTTTTACAGCGTCAGGGATTAAAGCTGGAAGCGGATCGAAACCACGGTTCTCTGGTCATCAGGATGCGCAGCAATGCAAAGACACGAATGACAGTTTCCGCCAACGGTAAACTCCTGGGCAAAGTCGCAATCAATTCTGGCGGTAAGTACTCAGAGTACAAGATTCCGCTTTCCGGTACACCGTGGAACGGAACGATCACCAGTTTACAGCTTGATCTTTCCAGTAAGTCTGGGACAACAGTCGGCATCGACTGGATCCGTATTGTCGACTGACTTATCAGGATACATTATCGCCGGACCCCATGATTTCCTAGTGTTACTTTATCTACGGTCTCTACGGCTTTCGGATTCCCCGTTGATAATCCCCTTCGCTCTGATGGGGCGTCACCTTCCAGTCGTCCGTACGAAACGGAAACGCGGGTAATTCGCGGCCATTCATCAATCGTCCATTGGGTAAATTCGACCAAGCGTATCTTACGGCGACTGGCTGCGACACCTCGTCCGACCAGACAACTAGCCGATCAACCCCCTCAACACGAGTCACCCGCGCCTGAGCATGATGGAATTCACCGTCTTCACCAGCGACATAGAACCCCACATCATCGTCCTTGTTGATGCGTAGCCCTGCACAGGTCTCTTTGACGAACCGGATCTCGACCTTACTGCCCTGCAACTCGTACCCCTCATACACCGGCCCCAGATACGGAAGTGCCGAATTCGACCGAAAACCCTTCACACCATAAACACTGCCCAACGCCCACCGCGCCGATCGCTCACCCACGGGTCGTTTGGCACCCGGATGAATGCTCTGACTGGAATTCGTATCATACGTCACAATCAAACCGGTCTGCTGCGTTGCCTGCCACGTATCAAACTGAATCTCACGTACCACATTGGTGTGATGATTCATGTCGTAGGTCATCGAACGGCGACTACTCCAACCGGCAATCTGGATAATTCCAAAGGGAAGATCCCCAAACGACTCCCGCCATTGCTGGATTACCATGGGAAATGTCGCGTAGAACGGTTTCCATGATACTCCAAACGAATTATTTTCTCCTTGATAAAACAAGATCCCTCGGAAATCAAAATCACGGATCGGGTGAATCATCCCGTTATACATGCCGGCCGGATGCCGCTGCAGTGCGGGATTTTCATATTGCCCCGCATTGGGTCGCCCCGCGACACGTTCTTTATTCGCGAGCGCCTCGGCATTGTCCGATTCCCATTTCTTCAGCGCTGCCTGATAGGCTGCCGCGGCCCCAGCCTCTCCGCCAAACTCATTCCAGCGCTTCAGTTGCTCGTTGTAGTCTGCAAAGTAGGGTTTCATCTCCGCAACCGTATTGAGTTTCTCCTCGTTGACCCAGTGTTGCGCCATGGTCCCACCCCATGATACATCCACAATACCCACAGGTACTTTTAGAATTCTATGTAACCCTCTGGCAAAATAATAACCCACTCCGGTACATTCCGCGACTGATTCTGTCGTACACCGTTGCCACTGACAATCTCCATCCTTTTCGATAATGATATCTTCTCTAGGCGCACCCTGACTTACGTGCGGAATTCGCAAAAAGCGTATGCCATCGTAATCGGCGGATGCAATTTCAAGATCACGATTCACCGTCCCTCCCATGGTCATTTCCATGTTACTCTGACCACCACAAAGCCAAACCTCACCCACAAGCACATCTTTGATTTGCACAGTGTCACCGTCACCAACCACAACCAGCGTCTGACCCTCGAAACTGGCATCCAACTCAGCTATCTGTAGCTGCCAGCGGGTGTCCTTACCGGCAGTCGTCTCTACTTTTTGCCCAGCAAATTCAACGCGGATTTTTTCCCCCGCTGTTGCCCAGCCCCAAATCGTAACCGGCTGCTTTTGTTGCAACACCATCTGATC
>CAWVZW010000166.1:0-4779 GCA_963934735.1 uncultured Planctomycetaceae bacterium | reverse complement strand
AACGCGGTGAAGCCTTTTTCTCGGTATTCACGCGGGTTGCCAATCGCAACGTCAGTTTATTCGCTTGAGAATCCAACTCTTGCTGAATGGCGTCCGGTACAAATAGTCGGTCGCTTCAGGAAAACAGTGTAGTTCGACTCTTATATGCTATATTGGTAACTCCGGAAATTCCCGGGAGTTACCCATTCATTGAATCCCGCTGGCAATCCTGAAATCACCTCGTAATTCTTGATCACATCGTTGAAACAAGACGCATTACGCGTCCTATTGGGTCAACTATTTTGGTCTATTATGAACTTAATCTGTCCATTTTCTCAATCGACGGGAGTAAAGGGTTGTGGATGATCAATATGACGAAAAACGGACTGCTTCGAACGACGACGAGCGTTACGAAGTTTTTGTGAAACTCTTGGTGGAACATGAACCACGAGTTCGTTCGTTTCTGCGCGGATTACTGCCGACGTGGAATGATGTTGAGGAAGTTACTCAGGAGGCGAGTTTAGTTGCTTGGCGGAAATTTGATGATTTTGAAAAAGGCACATCGTTTGGCGGATGGCTATTCACAATCGCTCGGTTTGAGGCTTTGAAGTATCGACGCCGAGTGGCTCGAAGCCCATTGGTGTTTGCCGGTGATGTTTGGGATCTGCTAGCCGAAGAAGCCAGTGGAGACGAAACACAGCAGGTTCGTCGGCGACACTTGGAAATTTGCCTTGGAAAGCTGGAACTTTCTAAACGGGATCTGCTATTGAATGTCCATACGTCTGGTGTCGTGATGAGAAAAGTGGCGTCGCAATCGGGGAAAAGTGAGCAGGCTTTCTACAAGATCATACAGCGTTTACGTAAAGTCGTGCTCGACTGTGTTTTGAAGTCGATTGATCTGGAGAACGCATAATGTCCAATTCAAATCTTGAGCAACGGATCGCAGCTTGGCTCGAGGGTCGTATCAGCGAAGCAGATTCTGAAACACTCCAGCAGGAATTACGTGACTCTTTCGAGGCAAGAACGACTTTTAAACGGTTCGCCCAGCTCGATGCGGTCCTTCGTGAAGTTGCCGATACCGAGAGTATCGGGATGATTTCACAAGCCAGTGGCTCAAGTGCTCCGATCCAGAAGACAGCAACCATCCACTATATTAAAGGGGCACTGGCAATCGCTGCGGGAATTGCAGTCATGTTGACGGTAAACTTGTACTACCAGTACGTGAACGCCAACCGCAACATCGCACGGATTACTGGCCTCAACGGAACACTGAGCTGGATCGGTGACGGCGGCCAGATTGTTCAAGGTGATAGCTCACAGCAAGAATCGACACGTTGGTCGAACACATTAAGTGAGGGAGCTGAGTTGCCCGGTGGAACAATTGAAGGCATGGCACCGGACTCGTGGTTCAAATTGGAGTTCCACGACGGCTCGACCGGCATGATCTCTGGTGATTCGATACTCACTTTTTCCGATCAAGGGCAGAAGGAATTGCGTCTAAGACAGGGGCGATTTTCAGCCGATGTGATGCCACAACCTGAAGGCAAACCGATGCTGATTCACACGTCGGTGGCTGTTCTCAAGGTGGTCGGAACGCAGTTTGAGGTTGAGGCAGGACTTGAATCGACGATGCTTTATGTCCGAGAGGGCATAGTCCAAATAATTCGGGTTCATGACGGCAAAACGATTGATGTGCCTGCAAACCATCGCGTAGTCACCACCGCGAACAGCGACATGTTGCTGCAGTTCGTCGCGCCTGAGCGGATGTGGATCCAAACGCCGGTTTGGGAGAATATCTCAAGCTCTGGTGATCAGGATTCGATTGCTACGCAAGAAACCCACGATCACGACCGTACTCGGAATCTCTTAGTATCAGAAGAGGCCGCAAGATTGCCAGCGCAAGATACTGAGTACACCATTCGTAGTGGTGATTTATTCGAGTTCCGCTTCGTTTGGATGGCTGGCATGTGGTGGACACCCCAGGACCAGATCGCGATCCGATTGTTCACGACCGACAACGACCTGATCAGCGGCACTCCAACCACTTTCGCGACGATACTTTCTGGAACATTGATCGACGCCAGGGCGTACGAATCCGCCTCAGGCAGTGCAACTGCCACAGCGACGGAAGCCCGAAAGAGACTGTTTATCGCGATCGATACGGAAGATGGGGGGGGAGAACTCAATGGAATCGCTCATTTAGATAACTTCCAGTTACAGGTAACACATTTTCCCGAGCCAGGATTGCCTCGCCTGGACGACTTTCGGTTACAGGGAACCCCCTTTCCCGACCCACTTCCCCCACCTGCCGCTGAAATTATCATCGGGGGAAATATTCGTAATGGAAATTTCAACGAGAATTAATTTGACAATAGTCTGTCTAGATTCTCCACCGACGGGAGTAATAGTACAGATGAGTGATCTGCAAACGTAAAGGAACCAACCATGATTCATCCAAGTCGATCATACCTGAATTCATTTTCGTCTTTTCTGCTAGCAGCAGCCATTGTGACAATTGCGCTGCTGCCCTTTGAGCCCGAAGCGTTCGGCCAAGCGGGAAAAGGTGCGTCTTCAGAGGACTGGTTCATTAAATCAGATAAGGACAGGAATGAAAAGCTGCAGACGGGCATTAGCGGTGGTGAAAAACGCGATATCATTCCCACGTTGCCTGGTATGCCGATTCCGCAATCCGAGCGGAAGAAGCCACCGTCGCCTGATTACCTCCTTGGAAAAGTGAAGTGGGGCAGTGGTGCGGTTATCGGTAAGGAGCTGACCGAGGATTGGAATCTAGCCTCCAATGATATGCTAGAGTTTCATAAGCTGGCGCGCAGCAGGGACTTTAAATATATGCCCACCCAAATGTCGCTCGCCGAGTTTAGCTACGATCCTGCCCTGATGCCGGCGGTCCTTCTGAGTGGTGTTCGTGAGCTGAAGTTCACGCCGACAGTGATTAACAAACTGCGTCAATACGTTCTTGATGGTGGGATGATTGTCTGTGACTCGGTTTATGGTTCTCCCTGGTTCTACGAATCGTCGCTCGAGATGTTTGATAACATGTTCCCTGAATCGAGATTTCGAGTACTGCCTGCGGATCACCCCCTCTATCACATTTCCTCTGATATCGATCAGGTCACCTATCGAAGTGGTGGAAAGGGAGAGAAAGGTAAACCGTTCTTTGAAGGTCTCTATATTGGCAGCCGAATTGGGGTGCTAGTATCTAAATACGGTCTTGGATGTGGTTTGTCTGGTGAGATGAAAATCTTTGATGAGCTGGAAAAGAAGGGCCTTAATCCCAAAGCATACAGCATGCAGAGCGCCCGCCAGATCGGTGAAAATCTCGCACCATACATCGTTGGCTATGGACGTGTGGGTGAAGCGGAAGGCAAGGCGGAGTTGTTTGGTGCGATTGATCAAAATGCTCCAACTTCCGAATTTGTCTTCGCCCAAGTCAAGCACGATGGCCATTGGAATACCCATCCAGGCGCGGCGCGACAGTTGTTAACCCGGCTTGAAAACGATTCGGCAATTCCCGTGAACCTCAAACGCGTGTCTGTCGACCTTGAGCGCGACGACACATCAGGCTATCCGTTTCTGTTCTTTACGGGTCTGGACGATTTTGTTCTGACCGCCAAGCAGATCCAAACCTTACGTAAGCACGTCGATCAGGGTGGCACCCTGATGATCAACAATGGGTTGGGTCTGGCCACGTTTCATCAGGCGGCTGTCCGAGAGATGCGCCGCGTCTTCCCAGCAGACGAATTCAGGCTGTTGCCACAAACACACGAGATATTCAGTTCGCTTCATACAATTGCGAAAGTGAAATACACCCCGACTCTCATAAAAGATCAGGGAGATACGCTACAGGGGCGACCAGTGCTATTTGGAATGGAAATCAATAATAAGTTGCGCGTCATTTATAGCCCTTACGATCTCGAAGGCGGCTGGAACGAGGTTCGTTATCCTTTGAGTCGCGGGTATCAATCTGATTCAGCGAAAAAGCTTAGTAGTAATATTATCATGTTTGTTATGACACATTGAGTTTGACCGTTGAAGCGATCCATAACTTGTTTGATTATCCGAAGTTTAATTAGCGTGTGCTCGCGAATCGCGCGGCAAGGGAGTTTTCATGGTATCACCTGAAGAGACAGAAACGCATCCTGACGAGGGATCGCTTTCACTTCCGATTGACCTGTCACCACGTGCAGTTGAAGAAGACAGTTCCTTTGAAGATGAGTTGCTAGACGATACACTAGAGTTGGTAGCGGCCCTAGCTGAAACGCGTACTCGTCTACTATCAGAGGTAGGGCAGGTCATCGTTGGGCAGAAGGACGTGCTTGATCAAGTTCTGACCGCACTATTTGCCAAGGGGCATTGCGTGATGACTGGTGTTCCGGGGCTGGCCAAAACACTGATGGTCAGCAGTCTCGCTAAAACCCTGTCTCTCGATTTTAAGCGGATCCAATTTACCCCGGACCTGATGCCGACAGATATTACAGGAACCATGGTTTTGGCAGATGGGGATCAGGGACACCGTTCTTTCACGTTTCAGAGTGGCCCGATTTTCACCAACATGTTGCTCGCTGATGAAATCAATCGTACGCCCCCTAAGACCCAAGCCGCGTTGCTAGAGGGCATGCAGGAAAGGCATGTGAGCGTGGGCGGAGTGACATACCCATTGCCGGAGCCTTTTCTCGTATTGGCAACACAGAATCCAATTGAACAAGAAGGTACTTATACGTTGCCGGAAGCGCAACTGGATCGTTTTTTGTTCATGATCAATGTCGATTACCCCTCAATGGA
>CAWVZW010000165.1:0-4805 GCA_963934735.1 uncultured Planctomycetaceae bacterium | reverse complement strand
CCGGGCCCGTAATCTCGCTCGCCACGTCAGGACTCAGACGGAAGGGGGACGACATGCCAGAAAATAAGTGAAATGCGAAATAGAAACAGAGGAACAAACCGCCGAGCATCAGGAACACCCAACAATAATATGGTATGCCGCGATTCGTTTGATCTATCTTAGCTTTATATAATAGGTCGTCTCCTGTCTGTGCGGTATAATACGTCAGTAAATCATCGACTTTGTCCTTCGATGGTTCCTTAATTGGGGATGATTCTTGTAATTGATCTGGACTGTCGCCTGGAGTCGTCAACTGTTGTTGACAGTTACCACATGTAATCACCGTTCCCGCTGCAAATGGGGATAAATCTAATATCGCTTGGCAACTAGGGCAATTTATTTTCTCCCGCATCACGCTCATAATCGTTACCTAGCTAATTAACAAGATCTATGGTGGGCGAATAGTAACATAGTGTTCCGAAAACAATCAACGCCACATACCTTCCGCATAGGACCACGCGTACACGCCGAGTATTTTTTGCCACGATAATAAAACATGCTACGATTGATACAATAAATGGGGAATGAGACAACGGATAAGGCCCTTTATGGTTGATCAATTTTTTAGCCCCTTGACGCAAACTCATTTACACATCACAAAGCGAGAAACTTCAATGGCCGCATTTATAGTCTCGTACAAAACAGAGTCCGTAGGAAGTCAAGCCCTATGAACAACGAACAAATCATCGACAATATGTTGCGCAAACGTGGCAAGACATTTGTCAATATTGGCCCTTACAAAGAAAACAAACGTGGATTTACTTCGAAACTCTGGAATATCATCTTAGACGACTGTTTTGTGTTCACTCGATGGGGAGCGGCGGTAATCTATAACAACAAAGTTTCTCCTACCTACTTACAAAGTAAACTTGTTAAGTTCTCGGACACAGTCTCCGCCGCTGCTAAAGCGGAAAATTCAATTCGAAGAAAACTGCAGCACTCAAATCCATATTTCCGAATTACTAACGGATATTCACTAATCCCGACAAAAGAGCAAGGTGGCGAAGAACCTCGTCATTCTGCTGTTCAGATAAGAACAAAAAACGCGACTCAGGAGGTGTTTGTTTCATATGCACATCGGAACGACCGAACGGTCTTCCCAATTGTAAGAAAACTCGAAGCTGCCGGAATCAATGTGTGGATTGATGGTGACGACATGGAGACTAATGGCCCACCTTTTGGAGTTCAGATCCAAAAGGCAATTAGGAATGCGAACGTTGTTATTGTGATGCTTACCGAGCAATCCAACAATTCACAATGGGTTGCCATTGAAACAGCATTTGCTCGCCATTACCAGCGGCCCATCTTGCCATTTCGGTTGCAAAATGTCACCGCTTGGGGTGCAACAGGATCACAACTACACGGAATTGACACGATCAGAGGTTTTGGTAAATTCCGGTCAACAGGCATCGAACAATTAATTCCGCAAATCAAGGCGTTCCGAAAATCGTAATTTAGGCATGATGTGGGTAGTTGCAATAAAAGACAAAGTTTGATTTCATAGAAAACAACAATGGTCAACATTATTCGTTTCGTTAGGCAAAGCATTACTCGGCTGTCGTGGTGCGCCATGTTTTTTGTCGGACTACTTGTTTGCATGTTGGGCACGGTCGGCTTTTACCAGGCGCACCCCCATTCCGGTGTTCAACCGTTACTGACCTCTCTTTATCGTGCACTACAGTTGTTTACTCTCGAATCCGGCGCTATTGATGATGCGACCTGGCACCTTGAAATCGCACGCTGGGGAGCGGCGATTATTATTTCTGGCGCAATGTTTAAAACATTGTTACTAGCGTTTGAGAAAAAGCTCAATCTATGGATCATTCGTAGTCTGCATGGCCACGTAGTAATCTGCGGTGCTGGTCAACGGGGAATCAAACTGGCGCACGATTATGCTGAGTCCGGACGAGATGTAGTTCTTGTCGATCATCTAGGTATCGACAAATTAGACTTTGACCTCTCAACCTCAATCTCTATCTTTCATATTGAGGGATGTGCTTGTGACATTGGTGTATTGCAAGCTGCCGGTTTTGGAAACTGTGCAACTTGCTTCTTAGTCCTTTCAAAGGACGATGATAACCTAGCTGTTTTGTCAGTGATTCAACAATATCGCGATGGTGATCCCGAAACGACAACAGTCCAATGTCATATCCACATCGATAATTTTATTGCTTTTGGTTTAGTCATCGATCAACTGAAACTACCGAGCATTGAACTAAGTCAATTCAGCATGCCAAATATGATTATGCGATCCTTTTTCCATAATACTTCGCTCGATAGGCACATCGCCAAAGGCCGATCTAGAGAAATCATTATACTTGGTGCAAGTAAACTCACGACACACTGTATCACTCAAATTGCTCGCAGTTTTATTTCCGATTCCGGACAACAAATACGTATCACGTATATTTCACCGAACTCTACTATGTGCTGTGATCAAATCAACAAACGATATCCTCAGATTCATCGTTTGGTTGAGTTCAATCCCATCGATACCGATACACCGCTAAATGCCCTTAAAGCGGTTTGTCATTCTCTCGAGCAACCTGAACTGACGAGCCTGTTCATTTGTGACGATTCGAGTACCAATGCACTACTTACATATCTCAAAGCAAAAAATCTACATGAAATACCCGCGTGCCAAATTGCGATTTCGATTCACTCAACTCGTAACGGCTCTCAGTTAATTCCATCTGGGTGGAATGACAGCGATTCCCAAAATCCCGAATTGTTCGGCTCTGGTAATTCTGTCTGCTCAGCAGAAGCAATCGTGCTAGAACAAATCGATATGCTCGCTAAACATATCCATCAAAAATATCTTGACAGTAAATTGACTGACCGAGAACAGGATCAAGACAGCAACGCGGTTTGTAATTGGAGTGAATTAGCGGAACATTACAAGGAAGCGAATCGCCGGCAAGCTGACCACATTTATGCGAAGTTACGGTACATCGGGGCAAGCGTTGAGCCCTTGTCAGACGGGACGGCCTCTTTGCTTGAGTTTACTGAAGCGGAAGTCGACCAACTTGCTAAAATCGAACACCAACGTTGGTGCGCCGAACAATATTTAGCGGGATGGCAACACGGTACTGATCATTCAACAACAGACTTAACTCATCCTGATTTGGTGCCTTGGGATCGTTTGTCTGATGTTGTCAAAAATTATGATCGGCAACCCGTGAATCAGATCCCGCAACTTCTGGGTTTAATAGGTCTCCAACCTGTGCGATCATCTTTACCATCGATCCCGTTAAACAACGAGGAATCCAACGTCGCGGATTGAGCTAGCAGTTAAGCCGTTCAGTATCCACCTCAGCAACAGTATCCATCTCAGCAACAGCCCGGGCTTAGTGCAGGGCTATTCGACGGGCGCGTTTGAATCGGCACGCTTCAGTTTGAACTTTTCTATTTCGATGAGTGTGTTTAATGCGACGTGAGATTTTTGTAACAACTCAATAACTCTGCCAACGGCAAACATAGATAGTACTGCACCGACGGTGTAACCGATCATTGCTCCTGTTTCGGTATCACTGGAATTTTGGGAAGTAGATACTGTGGCAAGAAGAAGAACAATGCCGCAGAATATCGCGAGAGAATAGTAGATTGTTGGCAACGAGCTAAGAAAACCACCCTCGCCTAGTGCCTTGCGGCGATCCAACTCTTTTTTAGCGGCTTTTCCTTCCGGTGATTTTGTCCGACGAACAATTGAACGAACAAGAAAAAACATCAAGACAGCTACGGCAAAAGAAACGGGAACGATACCGTCCATAACACACCTCCATTTAACACAGGAACAAACACATGGACCATTTCAAACGTGACCTCATCGAGACCACCTTCGACCAGCTTACCAAATCACAACTGGTTAGGGACCACCACGGGTACTGGCTGGTTTTTACATTCACTGTGATGGTAAGATATAATTAATCTTGTGGTCGGCTGGATACTAGCCAAAGAAAATGTTGAAATTGAACAAACTTAACATCAATCACTGTCGAGCAACTCATATTTGAAGGAAGCATTTATCATGATCGCTTTTGGAATGCCGGGATTACCGGAGCTCATAATTATCTTCTTTATTTGTGTTGTGCCACTCGTCATTACAGTTGTCGTTGTTATCGTGGTTATAATTATTGTTAAAAATAAAAAAGCAAACGCTGATGCGGAAGAAACGGCAAATCAAATACCAAGCGAGCAACCAAACGACCACTTTTAAGAAACGTCTACAATTTGTTTATCAGATTGCCCCTGCTTAGGGGCAGCCACAGGGCAATGCCGAGACATCAGAAGCGGTTCACAAGGGACCTTGGGTATCGGATCATCGAGCGGTCGTGGCCGAGTTTGAATTCATCGAGAAAGCCGATTCCCGTGAGTGAACAATAGCGAAACCTATCCGCCCCCGTCGCATAGAGGCAGCACGACCACTCTCGACACACCTCAATCTTCACGATATCTTGAATGTTGTTTCCTGAATCATGGTTCAGTCCATTCGTCGAACCCGCAGGCACAAAAAACACCAACCTTTCGCGGTCTGAACGCCGCAGGCTCGCAACTCAACGTGGAATACATCAGATGATTGCAATAGTAGACCCCAACGAATCACTCAATGTCTTGGGCGGTCCGCTCCAGACGTGTAGCACTAATCCGTTGACGGGATTCCTCCGCGACGGTTGTTGTAACACTAATGATCAGGATCATGGTTCGCACACCATTTGTGTGGAAATGACAGCCGAGTTCCTTGAGTTCTCCAAACTCGCTGGGAACGA
>CAWVZW010000164.1:0-4895 GCA_963934735.1 uncultured Planctomycetaceae bacterium | reverse complement strand
GGTTTTAGCGGTAACGACAACCACTTGATAATTCGTGTGATCGGACCATCGTCATGCCCTAAGTGACAAGGCAAAATAAACATGCTCTCACCAAGGGAAATAAGCAACATTGCAATCACAGCAGCTGGCAAAACCGCAAAGAACTTACCCATGACTCCGGCGATAAAGAACAACGGTAAAAAAGCGATCACGGTTGTCGTGACGGAAGCGGTAACGGCAGGTAACACTTCCAGCGTTCCCTGAATGGCCGCTTCTCGTGGTTTCAGCCCCTTTTCACGGTATCGGTATATATTTTCACCGATGACGATTGCATCATCCACGACAATTCCAAGTGCCAGCAGAAAGGCAAACAGTGATAACATATTGATCGTGGCACCCATATATATCAATACAATTCCGGCTCCGAGCACTGAAATTGGAATTCCCATTGCCACCCAAAACGCGAGGCGGAATTCTAAAAACAACGCTAACACCAAGAACACAAAGAAAAGTCCTTGCAGACCATTCCTTGTTAACAAGTCCATCCGACCTTGAACCTGTTCAGATTGGTCAAACCAGACGGCTAGCTCATAACCTGGCGGCATTGTTTTGTTCCGGTTTTCAACAAACGCTTTGACCGTATCAGTAATATGTAACAGGTCTTCCGCTGGTGTCCTCATGACAGATAAAACAAGGGCTGGTCGACCATTAACTCGATCTATCGAATCCACATCGGCAAAACCATCATGTACGGTCGCGATATCGCCTACTCGCAACACCACTTCACCTTTGGAACGCACCAGTGGTAACTCTGCAATTTCGACGCCTGTCAGGACCTTGTTGTTAGCTTGTAACGATACATCTCCAACTTCCGAACGTAATATGCCGCCGGGAACATCGACATTTTCACTGCGAATATTCGCTGCGACTTGCTTAAGCGTCAAACCGAATTGCCGCAAATCCCGCTCACTGATCTCAACATCAATCTGATAAGGCTTAGCTCCAATAATATCCGCTTGAGAGACAACCGCTTGCTCAACATTGGTTGTGAAGTATTGCATGAGACCCGCAATACCAGATTTCTTGATTGGCTTTTGTGCCATTAACTCTTGGCGGATTTCTTCCGTCAAGTTTCGCAACTCCAACTCGGCTTCTTCGCTTTCGCTGTCGGGTGGTCCCAGAATCCCCACGCGGATTGCTGGATTACGCATGGTAATCTGCCTGATATCTTTATTTTCGGCAAGTTCAGGCAGACTCGGTATTCTATCCACCGCACTGCGGATTTCATTGAGAATCTTCTGAGCGTCTTCGCCTGAGTTTAACTCAACAACCGCAAATCCAATGCCTTCAGTGGCAACGGATGTGAGTTTCTTAATACCGGCAATCGGCTGAATAGCTGATTCAAGTTTTTGACAAATTCCCTCTTCGGTAGCCTGCGGTGAGGCTCCGGGATAGGGAACAGTGACGAGAATTAAATCCAGTTCGAATTCTGGAAAAATTTCACGCCGCATAACACCAAAACTGAACAGCCCCGCGAAAATCGTTGCAACCATCAATGCATTCATTGCTGCACTGCGGTCGATGGCCCATGAAATCAGTTGTTTAATCACTTAATTTTCGCCTTGTGTCATTTTTACTGTCGCTCGCTGCTGTTTCACCGATAAAAGACTGGCCCTCAGCGGCTAATAAAATCTCTACGGGGTGGTTAATCCGTCGTTCGAATACGTACTTTAGATTTTTCGGAGTCATTCACAGGCAAGCCGAACATTCTCTGAGTCACAATCCAATCACCCACGGCAAGATCGCAGACATTCGTATCAATGACCCAAAAATTACCCTCGTCATTTTTGATTTCTCGCAAAGGAATAACGTTCTCGACAACACTGTAGATGCCGTTAATCTCAGTTGCTGATTCGCCCGCTGATTCGCCCGATGTTCGTACCACGTACACTTGATTGGACGTCGTTAGTGACCGTTTGGGTAAGAGCACCATTGAGTCGGGAGTGAAAACAGAAATCGTCAATTCCACAAACATGCCTCGGACTAAATTGCCGATGCCATTGAGTGTACCCGTGTCAGGTTTATCCACAACAATTCGAATCGGTACGGTACGCGTGGACGTGTCTAATCCACGACCATCAAATCGATCTAACCGCCCTTGCCAAGTTAACGTCAGCGGACGCTTACCAGCGAATTCATAGGTCACCGTTACCGGATGGCTCGGCAACGTGTAGTGCTGAGTGCCAATGGCACTTTCAGATTGCCCATCAAGCACCCACATCAGGTCATCCATTCTGAGGTTTGCTCGAATCTCAGCCCGCTGTGTGTCCTCGATAACCACTAAAGTGGTACCACGCTGCGCGAAAGAATCGGTTTCGACTAGTTCTTGAACAATCACGCCATCGACAGGCGATGTCACAATCGTGCGATCTAAATCGAGCTTTGCTTTTTCCATTTGGGTGTTGAGTAATTCCTTATTACTTTTGAGTCGATATTCGCGTTTTCGAGCGGAATCGAGATCGGCTCCGTTTCTTACAATCACGTTTTGTGCGGCGATCACACCACGTTGACCACGTTCAACATCCGCATCGGTGATGGCGTTTCGAGCGCGTAAGCTCTTTAAGCGTTCGTATTCTTTAATCTGCAGATTCAAGTCATCATTGGCGAGTTTCAATAAATCACCTGCTTTGATGATATCCAAGGTGACTTGTTCCAGATCAATTTCTGCTTGTTGCTGCTGACTGGTTAATTGCTTTTGAGCCAATAGATAGTCACGTTGATCGATGCGAAACAACTCGTCGCCTTGTTTAACTTGGCGACCAGCACGACAATTATCCGACTTGTAATCAATACGACCTGCGACTTGAGCGGCAAGTTGAATTTCACGAAACGGGACGACAACTCCGTCAGCTTGTACGGTCATCGTTGATTCAAATTTGGTGGCAAGCTGAACGGGCACAAGCGGGTCCAGTTTACTTTCATCTTCACTATTTTCTATAGATGAAGGTAAAGCCAAAATCCCAACTATCACTAAAAACGAAAGGGCCCATATTGCAATCGGCAATACAATTCCAATAATTGTTGTCTTGATATTCATTGATTGATATTGGTTTTCTATGAGACAGCGAAGTACAGATTACATGTTGAACACGGCATGAAATCAGAAGTTCCTACCATTTAATGTAAACTTTAGTTTATGGGTACAATAACTATTCAACAACCGGCAAAGAACCATGCGCTAACGTTCAATGCACACGAATATTCAGCAGTTAACTGCGTGTCGATATGCGGCGATTCGTTCATGCGAAGAATCCTCAAAACAATGTTGTTCTAACTAAGGTTGTACTCGCACCGCCACAGGCAGAATTCGGAAAAGTAAATTGAAAAATGTCTGTAGTAAAGTTGATTTATTGCACAGTGTGGTAGCAAACCAACTCGCTTTAAACAACCAAGATTAGCCAGTTTAATACTTGAACCTGCTATCAGTGACAACTATTATGAAAGCTGCTTTTCATAGGGGGGGGTATGCCGGTCTATAGCCGCGCCAATTCTGGTGCACTTGAGCCGCTTGCAATACTCGTCTCTTTCAAATTTTCATTCTAAATTTTGGTATCGCTATATTATGGCCAGCAACAATTACTTACGTCGTGCGTTGGGTAAAATTCTCTCTCGATCCGATCAGCAACAACCTGCTTTTCGTCAGCGACGGTTGTTCCTCGAAAACCTGGAAGATCGTCGATTACTTGCCGCAGATATTGTCACGTTTATTGACCCATTAGCTCCCGTCGCCCCGCTCGGATCCGATGATGATGCAGCTAATAAAACGGGAGTGGCTATTCCGGTCTTTGTGGATGGAGTGCTTACATTTGGCGATGTCGCCGACCAATTCCCCTATGGGTCATCCAATACTTTCTTACTAGCGAGTCGGCCCAGTGCCACAAAAACGATCTACCTCGACTACAACGGACACCACAGCGTTAACAACTTCTGGAACCATGATATTGTCTTCCCGGCGTTTGACTTTAATGGTGATACAAGCAGTTTTTCCAACGCTGAGTTAAGTCGTATCCAAAAACAATTCATGGAAGTTGTAGAAGATTTCTTTCCGTTTAATGTTAATGTAACAACCATCGATCCGGGAGTTGAAGCATTGCGAAATACTGGTGGCAGTGATGTCCAATGGGGAGTCCGTGCGGTCAATACTCAAGTAACCGATGGATTTCTAAGTGCCGGAGGCGTGGCCCATTTGAATTCATTTGGAGCCAACATTGATGACCCCGTATTCACTTTCAATAAAAGTCTTAGCTCTGGCGGACAAACCAATTCACATGAAGTTGGGCATGCGCTGGGGTTAAGTCACGACGGACTTGGCAGCGCTACATACCATCCCGGTACAGGATCCGGGGCAACGAGTTGGGGCCCGATCATGGGCGCACCCTTTGGAGAAAATATGGTGCAATGGAGCAACGGAGATTATGCGAATTCAACAACGACTCAAAACGACGTAAATATCATCCGCAAAGCCGCCAACGGATTTGATTACCGCGGCGACAACCATGGGAATACTCGATTTGCGGCAACCTCGCTCAACGTAACCACGGACACCATTGTGGACGGATGGGGAATCATTCATGAACGCAACGACGTTGATTATTTCTCCTTCACCACTGGCGCAGGAAATGTTGCCATTCAAGTCGACCCCGTAGCCAGTCGTGGCAGTCTCGATGTGGAGGCGACCCTTTACGATTCTCTTGGAAATCAAGTTGCTATAAGTAATCCAACTGATGGCATTAATGCTTCGTTCAATCAAAATCTAGCCGCTGGAGAGTACTTCATCAAAGTAGATGGCGTTGGCAAAGCCGGAGTTTATTCAGATTACGGTAGCTTGGGATACTTCGAAATAAACGGAACCATTA
>CAWVZW010000163.1:0-4902 GCA_963934735.1 uncultured Planctomycetaceae bacterium | reverse complement strand
GTTGGCGATGTTATTCTGACTTACAGCGATGCGTTGATTGAATGCCCTTTTCACGACGGAACCCTATTAGGGACAGACGGGTTGTTCAACTTGGTTACCAAATTGGAAATTTCCCAAGACTCGAATAGCATTGTTCACGAACTGATGGACATGATTATTGAATCTACCGGGAGTAAAATCAGCAACGGTGATGACACGACGATCACGGTCCTGAAAGTCAATGAAACCAAAGTATCCCTGCTGGATAACGTGTTGGCTCCGGCAAGGTTTTTACGACCGGTGAAAGATAACACTTCTCTCCAGTTTGAATCTTAACTCACGTATTTAGTAAAGGCTTTTGCTCCAAGCTGAATCGTCGATTGAACGATCTGTCAACGCTACCAGGTTAAGACATCACCACTCTGACCAAACGAGTCGGCTTCAATTTCCTGTTTATGAAGGATCGATAAAAACAGATTGTTCAACGGACAGTATTTCTTTCGGTGAGATCCCACTTGATTTTTTGGTAGGCCCCACGAGGCAAGTTGAAGCAATCAACCTGTTAAATTGCTACAATTACTTACAACAAATCATGTTTTGATTAAATGTGAAGCCTCCCATTGATGTTTCTGAAATACGAACATTCCCCGCGAGAAGGAATAAACTCATGTACCGCACATTTCTGCCGGCGCTTGCACTCACAGTGACAATCCTTTTACCAAGTTTTGTTTCCCGCAGCTTCGCTGAGGAAGTTCTCACAGAGCAGCGTTTTCATCAGTTGCACAAGCAATTGCAGCCTGCTGCCGACGAACTGTGGCGAACGATTCCATGGCGGACGTCATTGCTTGCAGCCCAGCAGCGGGCGATAGCCGAAAAGAAACCGATTTTCATCTGGGCGATGGATGGACACCCCTTGGGCTGCACGTGAAACAACGGTGTGCTCGACCGTGCGTCGACATTTGCCCACCCCAAGATTGTTACCATGCTCCGTACGCAGTTTATCGCTGTCGCCATCGATCAGGCCTACCAGCGACGCCAGCAGGATGCGGAGGGAGAATTCTATCGTAAGATTGCAGGGCAGGGGCCTCGCAATAACTTTCAGTCGACCACTCAGGGATTCTATATTGCCTCAGCGGACGGCACGCTCTTACTGTACAACAACAATCGCGATCCCGAGAAGCTCAATCGCCTGATGCAGCAGCGTCTGCAGGACTTTAAGGCACCATCGGCTGCTACGCCGATTTCACCCGGTACGTTGGACGCGCGGTACAATCCTAGCCCCCCTAAAGGCGGCTGCGTTGTCCGTGTCCAGGCACGGGTGCTCGGTGGCTACCCACCAACGACCGACCGCTGGAAAAAAATATTCCAAACTTCACTCTCACGTGACAACCTGTGGATTTCTGCGGCCGAGCAGCAGGCCCTCGCCAAGGGGCAAGTGACACAGAGCTTGCAGCATCGCATTGCTCGTTTTCATCTGGTCGACAACACACGCGGCGAGCCGTCGATGTGGAAGGAGAAGGAGATTCGACAAATAAAGATCACCCTCGACGGTACGACATTACGTGGTACGGTCCACTTGGAAACTGACGACGGCAAACGAGGATACGTGGCCCAATTGATGGGGAAAATAGAAATGGGCAGCGGCAAGGTCGTCCGCTTCGACATGGTGGCTGACGGCAGCTTTTGGGGCCATGGCCCTTATAGCGGTAATGCTCCCACGGGTCGCTTTCCGTTCGCCGTTGGTTTTCGTCTAGCCGATGGTACCGATGCTGCTGACACAGTTCCCCCACAGGGTTCCCGTGGATGGGTGCAGGGCTACATTCGCTAGGGCAGCCAGCAAGAAAATCATCTAAGTGCAAACGAGAGAATGATCATATCCCAACAATTTGAAGTCCTCTTCATATAGCTGGGCGATTTTTGATTGCAAGGATTGTTTCATCATCAGATTGGTGGAACTTTCGGATCTCGAAGTATTTAAGACGGGCACTCTCTCGAATTCTTCAGTACGAACTCCGCGTTTTTCCATGATTTCAAGCAACTTCTGATAGTCAGTTGCAAGAGATTCTAAACGTAGTAAACAATCATACCTAACTACATCGAGTCGTAGTAGTTTTGCTAGTGGCATGTAGTGCGGATCCCAATCTAGGCCATTTACAATCAGGCCGTCTATGAATTGAGTTAAGTTGATGTAGTTCCCAATACACGATGAGACACGATTCATATCGCTCCACGATTTTGGGGACGATAGAAAGTGGCGGCACTTACCTCGAAAATACGTTTTATATTCAAACCGCCGAGCATAGCGATTCAACTTATTGCGGTAGGCTGATTGTATTCGGGAGACCGGATGACGTATTGTGGAAAACCAGACGAAATTTCGATGGTTGTGATAATATGACTCGAGGTCCTCGAGTTGCACGTCTACTTCATTTAACCCGGTTTTAGCTATTTCACTTCGGTTATGGCGTAAATATACACGTGGTGGACTGTTGGGTTTGAATCCATGCCAGTTAAGCATCGCTTCATATATCGACGTTGTGCCACATTTGGGTGTTACGAGATAAATAGTTTGGAAGCGATCGGATTTTAAGATCATCTTTTGGTTTACCATGTTTATGAATAGCTGGAAATCTACTCGAGTGCACAAGCATAGTTAATCGGGCATCTATCGGTCAACGGTGTTTTGAATGTGTGATCCGGTACACGGTTTACAAACTAATTGGAGGGCACACGTAAGTACTGTATAATCCATATCAGCAAGCACGGATTTCTGCACAAACCGATAGTTCTCAGTAATTTTGGTGATAATAATTTCAGCTGGAGTAATACATGAAGCCGATCAACTCGTCATTGGCATACTGCATATTTCTGTTGGCATTTACATCCATAGGCAATATCAACACGTTTGCTGATGAGGATGTCGTCGACATCGGCTCCCGGCGGGAGCTATTCGTCGATCAGTTCCTTGTCGGCGAATTGAAGGACGCTTCGCTCAAGCTGCACTCGCCGCAGCTCATGCCGCCGGTGTCCCCCCCGCGGCCCCACGGCCATTACGCGACCGTACTGAAGTCAGATGACAAATTTCAATTCTACTACCGAGGGAACGATCCCTTAGATAATGGCTGGAAAAAGTACGGCATTGCCTATTACCACACCCACGAATTGACGCTGTATGCCGAGAGCAAAGATGGCATCAACTGGGTCGAGCCGAACCTGGGGTTGTACAAGGTGGCCCATTACCCCAATGGAAACATCGTTTTATCGGGGCAGAGTATGGTGAACCATAACTTCACCCCCTTCATCGACACCAAACCGGGTGTTCCCGCGGCTGAAAAGTACAAGGCTTTGGGCGGCATTTCGATGGTGCATGCCCCGAAGGTACGAACCGAGCTGGGAATTGGCGGCTTGAGACCTTACGTCTCACCCGACGGCATCCACTGGAAAAAGCTCCAGGAGGAGCCTGTCATCTCGGAAAACTGGGGAACCTTCGATTCTCAGAACTACGGCTTCTGGTCCGACGCGGAACAGGCTTACGTCTGTTACTTTCGTCGTTTCGTAAAGGGCTTCCGAGCCATTGCCCGCACGACTTCAAAAGATTTTGTCAATTGGACGCCTTACGTCGATATGCACGCGAATTTACCGGACGAGCATCTTTATACGCCTTGCACTCAACCCTATTTCCGCGCACCCCACATTTACTTTGCGATGCCCACACGTTTTATGATTAAGCGTGGAGCGGCCACAGATATTTTGTTTATGAGCACGCGTGGCGGATCGAAATTTGATCGGGAATTCACCCAGTCTTTTATTCGACCAGGAATTGGAGCCAGCGGTTGGGCCAACCGTGCGAATTATGCAGCCATTGGCATCCACCAAACAGGACCGACCGAGATGTCGATGTTTCTGACAAACGGCCGACGCTATACGCTCAGGCTTGACGGTGTTGCCTCAGTCAACGCCCCGCTGGATGGAGGCGAACTGATAACCAAGCCGCTGAAGTTTGCAGGGAATGAACTTGAAATTAACTACTCCACCTCAGCGGCTGGCGAAATGCGAGTTGAATTGCAAGATGCCAACGGTAAGCCTCTTCCCGGATTTACGCTGGCCGACTGCGACCCGATCTACGGCGACCACATCGCACGCACCGTGACTTGGCATAGCGGGACTGACTTGGGAAAAATTGCTGGCAAACCGATTCGAATTCGGTTCGCGATGTCCGATGCTGATCTTTACTCGCTGAAGTTTAACCAGAACAAGAACCCTAAGCAGGCGGTCACCATGTCGGCGGGGCAACTCAAATGGGAAGCAAGCATTGACAAAGATTATGCCACCCGACCTGGGATGGCTTATGTCAAAGAGGATCCACGCTTGCCGCGAGTGTTACTGATTGGCGATTCGGTCTCGATTGACTACACGGTGCCAGTCCGAAAACTGCTGGCTGGTAAAGCGAATGTGCTTCGAATTCCTGAAAGCGGAGACTATTCTCGAAAAGGCGTTGAAAAACTAACGAAGTGGCTGGGCAACGAAAAGTGGGACGTCATCCATTTCAACTGGGGACATCACGATTGCTTTCGTAATACTTCGCTTATGCAATACGAAACCAACCTGAAAGCTATCGTCAAGACACTGAAAGCCACAAATGCGAAACTTGTTTGGGCGACAACAACTCCTATCCCCGAGGACAATCCGTGGGGAACAACTGCTGGAATTGAAGCGAAATACAATGCCGTCGCGAAAGCGGTCATGGATGAGAATGGCATCCCGATCAACGACTTGCATACTTCCATCTCGGCTGATTTTCCTAAGCTCATCACAAGGCCGAACGGCATTCTGTTTACGGCTGAAGGAAGCCAGCGGCTTGCAAAGCCAGTCGCCGCCCAGATTCTTAAGAACTTGGGCTCTAAATCAAAGTCATAATCGAGG
>CAWVZW010000162.1:0-5073 GCA_963934735.1 uncultured Planctomycetaceae bacterium | reverse complement strand
CCATAGCTTCATAGCCGGCTACTCAGTCCTAACGCCAGCTTAGCGAATGATTAACTTATCGATTATTAATTGGTAGATCAAGTTTAGTGCGGTCAATTATTGCGCCGCCCTTGATGACCATCGCGATTTTCTTCACGTTGCCAATATCTTTGGTTGGATCGGCATTGAGCAGGACCATATCGGCCAGTTTCCCGGATTCGATTGAGCCAAGCTCATCTTCCTTGCCGAGAAATATGGCCGCGTTGAGGGTTGCGATCTTAATCACTTCGAATGGTGAGATCCCTGAGTCAACAACGAGCTGCAGTTCAGTCAGGGCTGTCGGACCAAAGCTTCGATCGGCCGCAAGCGCAATAATTCCGCCGGCATCGTGAATCATTTTTAAATTTTTCTTTTCATATTCGTGAACCAATGCGAAGTAGGGACCGTATCCAACACGCGTGTAACGATCACGCATCTTTTCTAGTAGTAGTAAGTCTTCCGGGTAAGCCGTGTCTTTATATTCTTGCGTATGCAGAACATCCAGACTTTCAACCATTTTCGAAATTTCCCAATGAATCGTCATCGCCGTTTGAATAGGTATCTGTGTTTCGGCCGCCAATTCTGCGAAGTCCTGGGTAATGAGTCCTGCGTGTGGTACGTGGGCCAAAGCATCGGCTCCGGCTTCGATGGCATTGATCGCCATTTTTTCGTTCGAGATATGAACCACCGTTCGAATATCACGCTCTTTAAGATACGCAATTATTTTCGCCATTAGCTCTTTGGGCATGGCTTTACGATGAGGCATGGGCCCATATCCGCGAGATTCGTGCGTCACCTTTTGCATATCAGGGTTACGCGAAATAACAAGATCAAGGTCTTCAATGGTATCAGGCCAGTCACGAACCCCGATTGCACCCGGACCCACAACCGAGTTGCCGGGGTATGCCAGTTGCTGGCCTGTAGTGAAGATCCTCGGGGCAACTATTTCACCGGCTTGTTCGCGATCACGCAACGGCATGATGAATTTATGGTTGTTGCCGACATCCAATACAGTAGTGAAGCCATAGTAAAGATAGCTTTGCAGTAAGCGTGTGCCTTGCTCAAAATCGATCGTATCCCTGTTCTCAGCGGTCCTGGAGGCACGATAAACGCCGCCACCCATCAGATGGAGGTGCAGATCCATCATGCCGGGAATCAGGAATTGGCCACTGCCATTAATGCGCTGAGCATCATTGGGAATATCGATGGAGCCATCTGCACCGACGGCTTTAATTAAGCCATCAGATGTGACGACCGTCATTGCGGCAAGTGGCTGTTGGCCCGTACCGTCGATGAGAGTGACGTGCTCAATCGCCAATGTATCTTCTGCAAACACCGATACAGTAGCGAAAATACCGACGAGAATAAGTGTCGCTATGTTAAGTAAGTTTTGGGTCACTATAGATACTCCAGAGGATAAATTTGAAAATTCAGTCGCAACTTAAACTACTATAACAAGATGTTTACAATGAGCTCATTTAAATGGTTTGCTGCGCTATTGGGTTTACTCGGCTTGGTTGCGTGTTCGGAACGGATGTCTGATGAGGAACTCTATGGCGAGCTCTCTGGGGTTGTTGTTGGAACGACGTCTGAGCTGTTACCGGTTGTCTATGCACACAACATCGACAAAAATATTGCTTATACTGTCTATGTGATTGACGGTGAATATCGCGCCGTGAAACTGATCCCTGGCAACTATGAAATAAGCATAAGACCTGCCATCGAACAACTTGAGAGCTTCACAAGAAAAACAGTCGCACGTGTAGTCACGAGTGGCAGCCGAGTGCGTGCGAACTTCGAGATCGCCAACATTAAAGCGCAAAAGAACTACGTTGGTGGGATCGAATATCCGGATGCGGAGATCGCGACATACGACGAGATTTATCCGCCGGGTCCCGGACGGGATGCACTTGAGCGAACCTGCCACGGTTGCCATACCGTACAATTCTTTGCCTATAACAAGCCGCGAGCATACTCGGGCGGTCGCGAGGCAAAGGACAGGGGCGACTGGGCATTCACGGTTGATCGTAAACACAAAGGTGCAGCATTTGGTCGCGCCGGTAAAGCATCGATGTTCGATCCGGCTTACCTACCAGAAGCAGACCGCGATCTGCTGGTGGATTATCTCGTAGATAATTTCCCGGCAGACGGCAAGGCACGAGTCGTACAACTGGAGACCGAAGCCGTGCTAGATAAGGCCGCCCTCAAGAAGGCGATGTTCGTCGAGTATATTTACCGTGAACCGCCCGGCGGAACGAGTCCGTGGCCATCGCCGCATCAAATCGATTTCGATAGCGAGGGAAACGTCTGGCTCGCCTATACCGGATGCTGCTTAGTGCGCATTGACCCGCGTACGGGCGAGAAACTTGCCTACAGTGGTCATGGTGGTGGGCACGGCATTGCCTTCGATAAAACGGATGGCACTATTTGGTATTCCGGACGACCTGATGTTGTCCGACACCTGGATCCGATTACGGGTCTTGTCGACAACTGGCGGCTCGGCGATGACCAGGCGATGGGAAGTATCACGCAGGTTTTCGATTCAAAGGGTGATTTATGGCTCTCGCTTTTAGGTGCCGGTGGTATAGGTAAGTGGAATCGCGACACGGATGACATTGTTTGGTGGGAAGTACCGGTGTTGCGGGCAAGGCCATACGGGATCACTGTTGATCATGACGATAAGATCTGGTCGGCAGATTTTCACAATGGAGGGGTGACGCGATTTAATCCGGAAACAGAGGCCTTCACCCACTTTCCTTTGGTTGCTGACGATGCGGCTAGCTCTATTAGACGCTTGGGTGTCGACGCCAAAGGTATGATTTGGGCGGCCACTTGGGGTAGCCGGGCGTTTAACAACGTTAAGTTGTTCCGTCTCGAACCTGCGACCGCTGAGGTAATTGCTTACGATGTTGGCTTGTCTTATGGTGCGGTATACAACGCTGATGCGGATTCGAAGGACAACATCTGGATAACGCCGGACAACTACCTTTCGAAATTTGATCAAGAGACCGGCGTTTTTACACATTATCCAATTCCGATCCGATCCGATACCTTAAAGACAACAATTACTCGCAATGACGGTATTTGGTTTACCTATCACAATGCAGGTCGTTACTCCGGCTATGGCGGTAGCGCAGTCGTTTTGTATCCTGACAAAGACAAGATTCCTACGCTCGCAGCATTTCACTCGGACTCGAGCACCGCTAATCACCTAAGCGGGTTTGATGGTCCAGCGGGCAAGGAAGTACAGGGCCGCTATAGAGTATCGCCGCCTGAGGCGCAAAATAAGGATGCGTATCAGGAATTCGCTCGAGCAAACGACTTGCTGAGTGATGAAGGCTCGGACACAACCGATGAGAATCAACGACGACTGCAAAGCTTAATTCCAAATGACTAGTTCCAAAGAACTAATGCCAAATAAATGATAGCTAGAAAGCAGGATGACTTGAGCAATGAAACGACGTGACTTTCTAACCGCCTCTATGGCAACGGCATTATTTCCGGTGGGAAGTAACTGGGCAGGTACGCTTGCAGGGGGTTTGCCTGCGCGAGCGCTCGACGGCAGCGACATGATATTACCTGCGTCGCATATTGAAGCACTGGCCGCTGACATGCGCGGCAAGATAGTTCTACCCGGAACACATGATTACGACAAAGCTCGACAGGTTTGGAATGGTATCTTCGAAAAACATCCAGCCGTTATCGCGCGTTGCAATGGTGCTTCTGATGTAGTTCAAGTGGTGAACTTTTCACGAGAGCACGGCTTGCTGACTGCGATTCGTGGTGGCGGTCATAGCTATTCCGGTAAGTCGAGTTGCGATGGTGGAATCGTGATTGACCTAACGCAGATGCAAAGTGTGCGAGTAAATCCTAAGCAAAAAACTGTTCAGGTAGCAGCGGGAACATTGCTTGGACAACTGGATCACGAAGCACAATCTTTTGGCCTGGTAACGCCCGCGGGGGTAATTTCGCATACCGGCGTTGCGGGGCTCACATTGGGCGGAGGATTTGGCCGTCTAAGCCGGCGCTTCGGACTGACTTGTGACAACCTTCTTGGCGCAGATATTGTAACGGCTGATGGCGACTATATTCGGGCCAGCGAAGTGGATAATTCTGATCTCTTCTGGGGGTTGCGTGGTGGTGGTGGAAATTTTGGTGTAGTCACATCATTTGACTATGGTCTGCATCCAATGGACCCGATTGTCCTGGCGGGAAATGTATCCTGGCCGATGAGTCAGGCTCGCGACGCGATGCGCTTTTTTGCCGACTACTCTCTCGAAATTTCTGACGAGCTTTATCTGATTGGCTCATTGCTACGCGATCGAGAAGGCATGCCGTACTTTAATGTTGGCGTGCAGTGGTCGGCCGATCATGCCGATGGTGAGCGAGCGCTAAAACCATTGCGAACATTCGGTCAATCACAGAATGACACAATCGGGCCAGTGTCCTACGTCAAACTGCAATCTATGAACGACTGGACGCAACCGTTTGGCACCAAGTATTACAACAAATCGGGTTTTTTACGTGAACTTAGTGACGATGCGTTGGACCTTATTCTCGATGTATTCCTCGGCGCGTCTCGCCCATTTAGCCTTTTTCTGACCCTTGAAGGCGGTGCGATTGGTCGGGTTGCCGCGAACGCGACTGCATTTCCCAATAGGGATGCTTTGTATTGGCTCGCCATTTCAGGCCAATGGGACGATCCGGCATTAAGTGAGGGGCAGATTCGAGTCATGCGTGAGCAATGGCTTCGCTTACAGCCCTTAACGCATGGTTTTTATACCAACTCGGCCATGAATGAGAGCGACAAGCGTTATAAAAGCAATTACGGCAAGAACTTCGAACGTCTAACAGCTTTGAAGAACCGCTACGATCCGCATAACCTGTTTCGGCTCAATGCAAATGTCGCACCGACTATTTGACATTAGTTTAGCTGGTACGCACCACCTTCAATGGTAAAAAAAACATTAAGAAAACTTTTTTGCTCATTCGTACCTGTTTTTTAGCAGCGCGTACTCAGAAATTTTTGTCCACTGCTCGACAGTGTTTTTATAG
>CAWVZW010000161.1:0-5139 GCA_963934735.1 uncultured Planctomycetaceae bacterium | reverse complement strand
CACGAGTTGGAGATTTGGAACCGGTCCATTCATTGTTAGTGGGTGCCAAGCCGCAGCTTGTCAAAGCAATTACGCTGGCCTACCACGAGATATACACTCGCAACCCGACTGAGACAGAAATTGACTCAGGTCAACAAATTATTACAGAGGCCGCGAATGTGAAAGCTGGCTTTGCCGACTTACGCTGGATCATGCTCAATAGCAATGAGTTTAGATTTATTCCCTAACACACAACCATATTAAATCACGTAGAAACAATACAGAGTTTTTAGTTTTAGATTACTAGGAGAATTCGAACGATGGCATGTCGAGAATATAGACTTAGTCGAAGAGCGATGATGGGCGCGACGAGCGCGTCGATTTTAGGATTCAGTATCCGAGATCTTTTAGCCTTTTCTGGCCAAGATCACACTGCGAAGGCAGAGCATGTGATTTTGTTTTGGAATGGCGGTGGGATGTCTCACTTGGATACATGGGATCCGAAGCCCGGTCGTCCGACTCAAGGTGAATTCAATCCGATTTCTACCTCAGTTCCTGGGATGCAGATTTCAGAAATATTCCCCAAGCTATCAAAACAGATGCACCATGCAGCGCTCATCCGCTCCATTGCTGGTACTCAAGGGGCTCATGGTCGAGCGACTTACAATGTGCAAACGAGTTATTTGCCAAGTACCAATTTGCGTCATCCAGGAGTTGGTTCTGTGGTCGTCCATGAATTGGACAATCATAGCGATCTACCGCCTTACATTACGATCAGTGGACAAGCGCGCCGCGCCGGCTATCTAGGCCAACGCTGTGAAGCTTATTATGTCGCAGCACCTGGTGAAAAAGACCCTTACTTAGCCTTTCCTCAAGGCATCGGCCAAGTCCGCGGTGACCGTCGTTTGGAAGAGTTAGCCAAAATGAACAAACGCTTCACCGTTAAGAAGGAAGATGCACGTCTTACGTCCACGCAAACATCCATTGATGATGCTGTGCGACTAATGCGATCGCCAGCCTTGGAAGCGTTTGAGCTCGATAAAATTGATGCAAAGACGCTCGGTCGCTATGGCGATACGAATTTTGGTCGTGGTGCATTAATGGCCAAGCGATTGGTTGAAAAAGGAGTTCGATTTGTCCAAATCAACCGAGGTGGTTTTGATACGCACAGTAATAACTTCACTGCGATGTCCAACCATGGTGAAGTGATGGACCCTGCTTTGGCATCGTTGATCGAAGACCTGAATGAGACTGGCATGTTAGAGAAGACGATGGTTATTATGCTCAGTGAGTTTGGTCGAACTCCGCGCATTAATGACAACGCCGGGCGTGATCACTGGGCCCCCGTGTTTAGTGGATTTATGGCTGGAGGCGGAATTAAAGGTGGTCAGGTTATTGGCTCATCTGACGAAGATGGTTACATGCCAAAAGATCGACCTGTACAAGTAGCTGATATCAATGCATCGATGTGTCATGCATTGGGTATCGATCATGAAAAGGAAGTCATGACGCCATTGCTACGTCCCATGAAGTTAGTTGATAACGGCAGTCCGATAACGGAGCTTTTTAGCTAGTCGGACCTTGCTGTTAAAGCGGACGTAATTAATTGGTTTTAAGACAATCGGGCAGAGTCCTGTAATAGGGTGCTGTCCGATTTGTTGAATATGACTTTATCTAAATATTGATCGGGGCTTTAGCAGACCATGCAGTACTTCTTTGTTCGTCCGTTCTGTCGTCAATCGTTACGCACTTCTGTCGAAACAATTGTTTATAAATTGCTCATACTTGTAATGGCAATTGGTAGTCTTTCACAAGCTACCGCATTAAACGCGCAAGATACTGAATCGATTGAATCCGCCCGACCTGCTTTACGCGGATCGTTGGTAGAAGACCGCGCAGCTCGTAAATTAATCGACGCTGGTGACGCTCGCTTAGATGCCGAGGAATCGACCAAAGCACTGGAAATTTGGAAATCGGTAATCGAGCGTTATCCGCGAAGTCGCGTACGGTTTACGGCTCATATTCGTCTTGGCAAATATTACTTAGACCGTGAACGAGCCTACGACCGTGCTCGAACTCACTTTGAAGCAGTCACGACGGAAGACAATCGAGATGACGCTCAACGCGCTGAAGCCATGCTTAACGTGGGGATTTGCCATTATTGGTCACGGCTATACGGTAAATGTTTTCAAGTGATGCGGGATGTGATTGAAGAGTTTCCCGTTAGCCCAGAAGTGAATCAAGCGTATTACTATATCGGACTGGGGCATTTTCAGCAGGGACATTATAGTCGCGCAATTACAGCCCTTGAAAAGGTCGGTACAACCCTCACTGCTGAGGATAGCAATAACGAGAAATTAGAAGCGGCAAAGCGATTTTTTGTCAAAGTTGAAGACGCTGATCTCGCCGTTCTCACCTCGGAAGATAGTGTAGATGTGATTTGTAAATCATCTGGCGGAGATCAAGAAACGGTACAGTGTTTTCCAATTGGGCGTAACGTGCGGATCGTGCTGGGATCCATCCCCACCAAGTTAGGTGTTCCGGTGCCGGGCAATGGTGTGTTAGAAGTCAAAGGCGGTGATACGGTTGACATTCTTTACACCGATGCACATACCGCTGATAAAACAATCAACGTGGAAGTCTTGTCGACGGTCACTGTAGTGGGTGATGGGATTGTTCAAATAAAAGATGGCGCGTTTGTTGAAACAATTAAGGGTGTTGTACTAGGCAAGACCGTTAACGTTGAAGTGGTTGATGCTGACCGTGATATAAGTGCTGGGGCGGACCAAGTACAAGCAACGGTTTCGATTTACCGTCGTAAAACCGATGAAGAAATTGAGACGGAAACCGCAGATTTGATTGCTAAGCAAGAAATTCCAACGGATGATGAAGCAGCGAAGGCACTCGTAGACGTCGAAGACCTAGCGATGTTTGATGAAGAAGAAAAAATAGATCGATTTAAATTAATCGAACAGTTTCCGGTAACGCTTACCGAAGTTGTTGTGCAGCGCGAATTGTCGACAAGATTTAATCTGTCGCAGGAATCTGATACCGACGAAGGTGACGATAGCAAGCAAAATCCGGACGGTGCACCGGCGCCAACTGCAGAACCTGCTCCTGCTGTTTCATCCGCGATTCACAGCGGAGTGTTTCGAGCGACAGTTTCTGTGATTCGTAGCGATGCATCCATTTCTGACCAAGTGCTGCAAGCTTTGCCGAGCGACCAAGTACGTGTGACATACGAGGACAAATTAAATACGGGTGAAGGCATCGCTGTTCTGACGACTAGCGGTCGTTGTCTTGAAGGAAATATTGGAGGTGTTCGAGTTACACGAGCTCTCATTTCAGATCAGGCACTACGCGTCCAGACACAGTTGAAGACGGCGGACGCATTGACTCGAATCGGCAACCGCTACAAAGAATTTGGTTTAGAGAAGAAGGCCGATGAAAAATACAAACTCGCGTTAAGCATCTGTGAAGACATGATGTCCGAAGTGCAACGACTGCGAGGCCGACTGTTGGAAGAAACCTATGTGCAATTGTGGCACATCTACTTTGAAATGGACCGTTTGAATTTAGCTTCGGCGATGTGTGCTCGTTTACAAAGAGAATTCCCATCGAGTGGCTTTGTCGATGATGCGTTATTGCAACTCGCTGATGTCGCGCGAGTCGAGGGCGACTTGAATCGTGCAATTGGTATCTACACTCGACTTGTCAACATGAAGACCAGTCAACTTCGTGGTGAAGCACAATTCGGAATTGCTGAATGCTTTGAGTCGATGGCTGTAGCGCAGACCAACGAAGCTGCGGTAGCCCAGTTGCAAGATCGCGCGTTTCAGGAATTTAAAAAGGTATATGATCAGTTTCCCGAAAGTGGTCGAGTCGGCGAAGCTGTGGCAAAGATGGCGGACCACTACTATCAGCAAAAAGACTATGCACGGGCGATTGATACGTTTGAAACTGTGTTGGACAGTCATCCCGATGCCAGATTCTTAGATGTGATTCTATTCAATTACGGCCGCTGTTTGTTCCGCATGGATCGACAAGGCCCGGCGCGGCAGCGATTTGAACAGTTGATAGCAGATTTCCCAGAGAGCCAATTGGCACCGGATGCCAAGAAAATCGCTGAGGCTCTCAAAGCAGCAGGGTTTTAGCGAACGATTTTAATAAACTTGAAACGGCAAATACTCAAAATGTGAGGCAGTTGTTAAGAGCGGATTTCCGTATCTTTCGACGAAGCTAGGAACACGAAAACAATGAATATTAAACGAATCCTACTATTAGTGATTGTAATTAGCTTGGCGATTGGTAATTCTCCAATCCTGGTATATGCCCAACCAGCAGATGCGTCTGCAGAGGCAAAGGCAGAGACCGAAAAAATCAATCAACAATTAAGTCAGATGGAATCGGAATTGGGGAAATTTAAGGATTCCTCGCCGGAAGCAGCGGCATTAATGTTGCAGCTTGCCGAGCAATATTATCAACACGGGCGGTCGCTAGGTTTGATAAGAATTTGCCAACGCTTTACACAGATTCACATTAATCACCCGCAGCACCAAGCGATGATGTTGAAGTTGATGGATGGTCAACAAGTGCTTTCGCGAAATAACGACTTAATAGTATCCGCTCGACAGTTTCTACAACGGTATGCTAAATCGCCCAAGGCGGCCGAGATGGAAATTCGCCTAGCAGATGCACTACACCAAACCCCAGATCGAGAAGCCGCTGCTAATGCCGCTGAAACAGTCTGGCAGCGTTATGGTAATAATCCGATCGGCAAGAAATATGTTCAACGGGCTGTTTATTTATTTCAGCTTCAGGGTGGTGTGACATTGCAGACCCATGCAGCGGAGTTATCTGAAGCGGCGTTCAATAAAATACCCAACGGTACGTTTGCTCAACAGATGGCAGAAAACGCAATCTATTTGTATGCGCGACTTTCCTTGCGAGTGGAATCGAATCGAGTGATTGCAAAACTGTTTCAGCGCAAATTAAGCGGCGATGCAGAACGACAGCGACAGTGGCACGTTACCACCGCATTGAATTATGAACAATTGCAGCAGTACACCAATGCCGCAGTTGCCTATCAACGTGCTGGACAATTGCGTGCTGACGCCGAGACGCTTTACGGGCAAACGATCAATGTGTACCGCAGCGCCA
>CAWVZW010000160.1:0-5258 GCA_963934735.1 uncultured Planctomycetaceae bacterium | reverse complement strand
CAGGATCAACAGCTTCAGCAGGATCAACAGCTTCAGCAGGATCAACAGCTTCAGCAGGATCAACAGCTTCAGCTGGGGTATCGATTGCATTATCCCCACTGGCAGGATCAGACTCACTGATCCCGCTTGTTTGCGCAGTCAGATATTCGGCCCGCGGTAACACGTTCCCTTCGATACGATGTGCTAGCGAAGGAATAATTCGAACTACAGCATCTGTTGGTTTATTGACAAAAACACGGCGGACGCGAGGAACGGTATGGCCTGGAAAAGTATTTTGGCGATCCAAATATTTCAATTCGACAATGTCGCCCACAGCGACTACTAAAGCGCCTTCTGTTGCTTCCGCCGCAGTGTCAATCTCACGAGTGAACACTCCTGTGTTGTTATCCGTTTCCGTTGCTTCCAGCACGAGGGGTTCGCTTCCGTTCACGGTAACCTCAACTGAAATCGTATCGACTTCGTTCGATCGATCTTCATCGTAATCAACAACTTCGATCACAATCCGCTCGCCCGGGTCGACTCGCATTAGTTCTTTACGCTCAGTTGACACTCCGCCACCACGTGCACGCGTTAGGTTGTACGCGATCGCATTGATCTCTGCATTGTTATAGGTTGCTGTCAATTCCCGCGTTAAAAGCTGACTAGTATCATGTTCATTTTGCGTGTTCTCATCCGTATAGGTTGCTACGACGTGGTCGCCGGCAGCAATTTCCAAGATTTCGTTGTTAGCGAGCGCTAGCAGGTCATCCTCAGTCGGTATCTGCACGGTATTAGCTTGAGCATTACCTATTTCAATCTGATTAACGGCAACAGAATCGCCGCTATATTCATGAATGACAACTTTGGTGTAGCGGACTTCATATTTGGGAAAACGAAATTCCCAAACATTGCCGTGTTGAACAATTGCATCGCGAGAGATAGGCCGCAGTTCAACGCCTTTGAGTTCCATCAAATTAGCCGCGGCGTTTATCGGATTGAATTGCAGTGTATTCTTACCGGTTGCTTCTAGTAGCACGTGTCCTGCAAACACCGATTGATACGTATCCCACGAACCTGTATTTACCAACGAATGTTCAACCGTCTGCTGGTCGAGAGTAATAGCGACTGAATTCACTCCGCCAGCATTGGAGTAATCAAGCCATAGCTCATACATGCCAGGCGCTGTATTTGCGAGTTGCAAAGTGAGGCCATCTTCGACGGCACTCCAGTTTTTGGTGACCTTAAATTCACCCTTTTCTTCGACCGCAAACGTCTCCGTCATCTTTTGCAGTTCGGCCACATCGACATTCACTCGACTCGTCACCTTCGGCGCCGTCAACACTTCAACGGCGACCTGCGGTGGCGCTGCGACAAACTGCTCTGACCGCATCGGTTGCACGAACACTTGTTGTGAATCTACACTAGCAATTGCATGTTCCAGCGCTCCACCTTGGGCCTGATTGCCAAATGCGCTAAACGCCTGCAACTCATGTGTTCCTTTTTCCAGCCACACGTCTACCGTTTGTATACCACCGGCCAATGGCATTTCTAAAATACCGTTGACCACTAATCCAGTAGTGTTACCACGTATGCGAAAACGAACAGCCCCGCTGGATTCCATGTTAAATAACCCAGACCACACCACGGATCGAGCAACGGCAGATTCACCTTCTGGAATCTCTTCTTGGTACAACAGCGGTCCTTGTGTCTCAGTCCAAATCAAACTGTCATTATTGATCAATGCGTTAACTTGATTCCAATTACGATACGACTGGTGGTTACCCATGATCACAGTCTGTTGTACACCAGAGATTATTTGCTGTGTTTCAGACTGAGGTTTTTGCACTTCAATGCGTCGCGGGAAACTTGACATCCTAAACCAAAATTCACCGTCATAACTTCCCAAGACATCGAGGCGAAGGGGGCGATTTGATTCGGCGTCTGGCGTGGCAATATTTACTCGAGATATTTCATACAGATCCTTCATATCGACGGTAAGATCTTTCGGAGTGGCACCGTCCGGCTGACTCAACCAAAATGTATCCATTGAGTTGTCAATCGCCATTAAAGGACTATGGTCAATAGCCGAGTCTGTAGCCAAGGCACCCGCCGGCAATTCAGCTGTTTTTAGAGATCCTTCGAAAATCCCAGTGTGTGGTCCTGTTTCCAGCAGTTCGACTTGGACTTCATCACCACTGTCGGTGACCAATTTCACTACAAGATTATCTAACTCTTGGGAGCGATCTTGATCGGGATCTTCCACGTGGATGTAAAGTGGATTACCTGGTTTGACTTGATTCACGCTACGAGATTGGCTCAACTGCTGATCCTGCTGGCCGATTTGTTCTTGAATAAGCGTTTCGCTAAAACTCACATCTTCTTGATCCGCATCGATACTACTGGCAATCTCAAACTTGGCATTGGCAGCAATCCGGATATCTACATCCGACAACGGTACGCTCTTGAACTCCTTGCGGAATTCTTCTGGATAGTCACATTTAATGATGTCCGTTCCTACCAAATGCAAAGTGCCATCTCCAGGAGTCGGTTCACCGAGTTGTGTATCTAAATCGCCACGAAACAGACCTTTACCAGCACCTGATGAAATCAAATACACTAACTCTTGGTCCCCGCCACTGGTGGAAACCAGCACAGGGATGCGATTATGTCCACGGCTAATACCTAAGTCACTATCGTGTACAACGATCGACAATGGCGAACCCGGAGTGTGTCGATTTTTACTATTGCGGCCTAACCGTCCAATAGTCCGCAATAAATTAAGCTGATCCATGTACCGTTCTTCGACACGATAAATCTCAGCCAAATTGAAGAGCGTTTGATTTGCGAGCTCAACATCGGGAACTCGTTCCAAAACACTTCGGAAAATATCCCGTGCTTCATCACGGTCACCACGGCGGAACGACAGTACTCCGCGTAGAAACTCCGCTCGCACAACAATCAAAGTCTCAGTGTTATTACTTAATTTGTCGAAAACCAATTGCGCTTGGTCAAATACTCGCTGTTCCATAAACGACTCGCCGATACCAAATTGGGCGTCCACGGATTGTGAAGTATCTGGATACCGATTTACCACTGTCGTAAATTCACTGCGAGCGATGTCAAATCGTCGAGCTTTGAAATAATTGCGTGCCAGTAACAATTGCATAGTCGCTTTGGCATCAATACCAACTTCAGCGGATTCGCTATTTTTAACAATCCACGTTCTAACAAGATCTTCTACGTAGTTAAAATTCTCGTCACCGCCGGCGGCAATCAAACGTGTCACGACAAACTCAACTAAATCGACAGGCATCAATGCTCGATGCTCATCGAATAATAATATGTTCTCGCTATACATTTCAAAGGCCAATTCTTGATCGCCCAGTCTCAAATACAGAGCGGCTTGTAGCAGCGGTGCTATCGGGCTATCCTCATCGATCGTCAATCCGACTTCGCCGATTTGCGTGTAACTACGGCTAACCAGGTCTCGCACGGCCTTGCGACGATTTTCATCAACAGAGGAAAAGTTGGCCAAGATTCCCGTACCCAGGACAGCGGCGACAACATGTCGCTGATTGGCTGCCGACGCTTTGGCAAATTGAGTTAACTGATCAAAGCCTCGGTAATCTTCACCCGATTGATATGTCGCTCGCTGAAACAATAACAAACTCGGCATGATGTCTGGTTGAGCAACTTCTGGGTCATTCAACAACAACAATTGCGCAACCGCTGAAACCGTCGTTTGATTTAGTTTGACAAATCGTTGAAGTACTTTTTGACGCTGCGCTACGTCTAACGATTCATCATTACGCACTGCCGACAAGTATCCGACAACTGTATTGGCGTCAAACCCCGTAGCACGAAATGGTGATTCTAACGTTCGCAACTGACACTTCTCGATTAAAGTCAATACAACGTTCCAGTCAACCGTCTTGTCTTCTTCTGGAACCAAATGTATGGCTGTAATATCCATGCACAAGCTCCCAAACTGATCCGATGGTTTGGCATAGGCTTGTTGTAGAAGTTGAAGTTTTTTAGCACGTTCCATTTCAATCGCAACCAAGCGTCGAACACATTCACGGCCGTCAGCCGACAAAACAGCGAACTTTGCCCCCGTTTGAAAACGTTCTTTTGCCAAGTCGAGTAACTTCAATGTCGTCAACACATCGCCCATATTGGCTAAATATGTCAAACTCACACCATGCTGTTGTTCTTCCCGTTTAATCCAGGCATACGTTTGCTTCGCCAAATTAAGGTCTTCATTACGACCAGCACAAATCAGCATCCGTCGATATAGATCTGCGTCATTTTTCGCTGGGTTAAATCTCAACATATGCTGCAACGCTAACTTACATTCTTCCGGAATTCCATAATCCATTGCCATGGAGACATATTGCACCGCGATCGCCTCGTCTTTGGAAAACTTTTGTGCCCATTGCGCAAAGTATTTCACACCCTCTGGCCGCTTTGCTGCTGGTGCATAGCTGCGATAATAAGATGTCTGCATTGTTAATATTTCTCGCGCCATGAATTCATTCATCGCGGCGAAATATGGTGCCGCCAATAATTGCGTGCGGATCGTGGCACCTTTCGTGGTGTTACCCCCTCGTTGAGCCCACAATTTGAGCAAGGGGTCATTATCTGCAGCGGCTAAAGCTTGCTTGAGTATCTGAGCACGAACTTTGAAATCTTTGTCACTGCGATTCGCGTTAACCCAAGCTGCTGGGTAAGAAACAAAGCTGGCGTATTGCAGGAATTTCTTGCGGGCTACCAATACCATTTTGACATCAGCACGAAAACGATTGTCGTCCTCAGAGTTTTTAAACAAATAGTCAATCATCACGTGAGTGTCGGCGCTATTTTCAGGGTAGCGAGACAAGAATTCTCGACATAGTTGCAACGCGCGGGGTTTACTAAACGCTTCACCCGTATAAATATTAAATGCCAGATATCGATACAATCTGGCCCGAGTCGTTACACTTTGAGTTTTTCCGATTGCCGCTCGAAACACTCGTTCCGTGTCCTGTAACTTTGGTAGTTCCGTACCATTAAGCCCGATAAACACTCCCGCAGCATTCTGAGTTATCGCTTCACCAACGAGTGCTTCACGCATCAATTGCAATGCCTTGGCATTGTTCATCGCATGTTGGTACTGGTTTGCCGTGTATTGTTGCAACAACCACTTACGTTGATCGTTCGGATACAATCGCTTGAACTGTTGTAATAGTGATTCGGTCTGCGCCGGATTTATGGCGCTGCGGTACACATTGATCGTTTGC
>CAWVZW010000159.1:0-5259 GCA_963934735.1 uncultured Planctomycetaceae bacterium | reverse complement strand
GGGGCTTCGAATTTGAGTTGGTAAAACTCGGTGGCTGTATTGCCCAGAATCCATTGCTGCTCATCTTGGGAAAGATCACCGACGACTTCCAGCAGCGCATCGTAAACTTGTTCATAACTTCCAGCGAGTTTACAGACAGGCCAATCCGATCCAAACATACAGCGGCGTGGCCCAAATGCCTCCAAGGCCGTTTCGATATACGGACGCAAGTCTGCCGGTGTCCAGCCATTCCATGTTGCTTCGGTAACGAGTCCAGAAAGTTTACAGTAGATGTTGGGGTATTGTGCCGCAGCCCGCAGGTCGGACGCCCAGTCCGTTATTTCACCCGTCTTGATTGTGGGTTTGGCCAAGTGGTCGATTACCATGAGGAGATTAGGGAATGTCTGTCCCAACGTGACGGCGTGTTTCAAGTGTTGCACGTAAAAGAGCAGATCGAATGGCACGGTATGTTTCTCAAGTACGCCCAGTCCGCGGAGGATCAGATCCCCAACGATAAAATCGTCATCCGGTTCATCTTGCGTAACATGTCGGATACCGACAAATTTCGAATTCTCTTTGAGGGCTATGATATGTTCTTCGCATTGGGTCGAGGCTAAGTCGACCCAACCGACGACACCTGCGATAAACGGGTTGTTATCGGCGAGATTTAAAGCCCATTGGTTCTCGGCCAGTTTGTGTTGCGTTTGCACAACAACACTGTGGTCGATGTGGGTCGCTGCAAGATGTGGCTGGAGATGTTCGGGTAGAAAAGTTTTATTGATTGCGGACAAATTATCGGTTTTGACCCACTCATAATCGAATTCTGTACGTGACAAGTCCCAGAAATGTTGGTGGGCATCAATTCTAAGAGCCATGATGTTCTTTCCGTGATGCCGGTTGCGGATCATTGTTTTCCGGTCGACCTTCGATATAGAACCAATTGTGAATGGGCTCAAGGATTTTCAGCACCTCCTGCAAGAGTGGCTGATCCAGAGGTGTTTCAGCCCATTCAGCCCATTGTCGGATTCTGTTCTGGTTCGCAGAGCCGGTGACACAGGTTGTGATGTCGGGGTTGGCGATGGAGAACTGCAAGGCGAGTTGAGCAATATCCATTCCGGCTGACTCGCAATGTTGAGCAGCTTTTTGACAGGTTTCTCGGATGAGAGGAGTTGCTTTGTGCCAGGGCGGCAAGGGTGCGTTTGTCAGGAGTCGAGCGGAGAAGGGTGCGGCGTTGATAATGCCGACCCCTTTGCTTTCTAGGTAGGGTACGAGATCATTAAACATCGTATTTTGTAACGTATAATGGTTGTAACTGAGGACGACATCCAGATCTGTCTGGTCGAGGATGAACTTAAAGTTACTCATGGGATAACCCGAGACGCCGACATAGCGGACTTTTCCCTGCTGCTGGATTTTGCGGAGAGCCGGCAGTGTTTCATCGACGATTTGCTGGCGATCGACGAATTCGATATCGTGACAAAGAATCACATCGAGGTAATCTGTGCCCAGTCGATGCAGGCTGACGTCGATACTCTCAACCACTCGTTTAGCCGAGAAATCAAAATGGGCCGCGTGATATCTTCCCAGTTTTGTGCCGAGATAGTATTGGTCACGAGGAATATCTTTAAGCGCGATTCCGAGCAGAACTTCGCCGCTGCCACGCCCGTAGTAGGGAGACGTATCAATGAAGTTCATGCCACATTCAATAGCAGCCGGGACTGCGGCAAGTGCTTCGTCCACGTCGACGCTGCGGAATTCCGCTCCAAGTGATGAAGCTCCGTAACTGACGACGGATAAATCCATGTCCGTATTGCCAAGGTGTCGGTGTTTCATAAGTCGCCTCTCTTAACCAAATCGATAAGAACTAATCCATTCGTTCAGTGTTGGGGCCCATGACTTCGGTCAATTACATGCCGGCTTGCAGGGCTTCTAGATGACGAGTGAAATGATCATCGAGAACTTGAGTGTAGGTGTCTGGATGTTGCTTTAGAATATCGGCGACCAACGGCCCATATTTTTCGTGTGTCAGCACACTACCAAACGTACAGTGCAGGATCTGGCGACCGGGTTTTGTAAAGCCCTTGCCCTGCGGGACGTCATCCCACAATTCCAAGTACTCCCGCTGTAGCTGTACATCCGATTCAATTTCACTAGGAGCCGGAACCATTTCTAGCGTGGCGTGTACGTGATAGGTTGCCTTGTCCGTATTATATCGCTCTCGCGAGAAGTCGATGATCTCCCGAAAAAGATCTTTCTCGTGAAGTGCAACGACTCGTAACGCTTCCAAATAGCTTGTGCCCGCAGTTTTTACATGCCATAAGCCCTGAGTTGCTTTGGACAATAAGCGGTACATGGATAGTTTGTCTGAGCCCGAGTGTAGCGATAGTTTGTAAGGTCCTAATTGTCGGGCCAACTCGGCATGATCGTTTAGGGATTCTTCCAAAGCTCCCAGATCACCGATGAAGTCAACTCCTTTTTCAAATTCACCGATAAAACGGGGAGCTAAACTTACCAGTTTCATATCATGGCTGAGACATTGATCGGCAATGATGTAATGTTCAGCCAGAGTTGTGGGTTGGTCGGTTTCATCAACACTGAGCTCGATTTCGTAATCACGTTGTGCAGCTTCCTGTACTTCGGCAATATAGTCAGACAGCTGTAGAGCATGATTGAGCGAAGAGCCGTATTTGACTGCGGCTCGCAGACAAGCTTCTTCATCAAGGTCGATGATCGTGCCATTATTCAACGTAACTTGCTTGCCTTGATATTCACTTACCCAGCCGACCTGTTCGGAGATTTCCAGATATTTGCTGCGCAGCGTTTGTTCATCGTAATTATCTGCTTGAGCATCGACAAAGTCGGAAGGATCAATTGTGAAGAAAGTAAACCCCACGGCTGCTGTAACATCAACGTCTTCCGTCGTTTTGAGGTGATCCGCATCCGCGCCGGTAATTCCCGTCCAACCGGAGTCCACCATTCCCTGCAGAGCGTCGTTCATGACGTCGGTGGGAGTACGGGATGTACGTGCCATTTCACGAATGGACTGTTGCGGAAAGATAGGTAGGATCCCACTGCCAGCACGGTGCATGGAAGCAACATGACCGGCGGTTGCGACACCGGTGCGGTCGCCAAACCCAAAGCTGGGTTCCAGCCCCAGACAGAGTGGTTGTGGAAGTGAGTTTTCTGGCACGATATGCTGCTTTCTGGTTTCAGTACAAAAGGATTGACTTGAAGGTGAGTTAACTGAAATATTTGTTGTAGGACTCGATGGTTTGTTTGGCCGCTTCGAATTCACTCGGATACGGTAGTGCTTCCGCACTGATGTAGCCCTCATATCCGATTTCCTTGATGGCAGCGGTAATAGAGTTCCAATCCATATGTCCCAAGCCGGCGGGTCGGCGATTCGAGTCGACAAAGTGGATGTGCCCGATCAGTCCCTTTCCATCCCGAATTCCCTCCGCGATGCAGACCTCTTCAATGTTCATATGAAACAGGTCTGCTAGGATGACAACGTTGTGATCGTCACCGAGCCGACTTAAAAATTGAACACTTTGGGCGACCGTATTACAGAGGTTGGTTTCGTATCGATTCAGGTGTTCGTAGATGAATGGGGTATTGTATTGTCGTGCGTATTCACCTAATTCCGCACACGCCTCGGCTAGCAACTTAAGCGCGTCCTGATGATTGAGGTCATCACCCCAGCGACCCTGCATTGAGCCCAAGATGGCACCGGCACCAAAGCGTCCTCCCATATCAATAATACGTTTGATAAACTCTTTTGCTTCGGCACGTTGTTCACTGCATGTCGAGGTAAGCGATAATCCGTGTTGCACCATACCTGCTCCAGTGCCCACAGCGGCAAGTTCAAGTTCATGATCCTTGAGCAGTTTATCCAATTCGTCAGAGTCCACTTGGTCGGGGCCCAGCGAAAAAACTTCGACAGCATCAAAGCCAAGTTCCTTGGCAGTTTGACAACCTTTTTCCAGACCGTCCCATAAAATAAATGGGCCACCTCGCGCTGCCTCTACGAGACTAATGGTCACACATGACTTGGGCATAACGAATCCTTGGGTTGTGGTTGTCGGGCGGTAATAAAAGTGATGCTGAAAGTGAATATTGGCGTCGAGGCTAATCCTGAATCGAGACGATCGCTTTAATAACCCCTGTTTCCGGAAGGGTGTAAGAATCGAAAACTCCCGGTAGATCCTGCAGTGTTGTGCGGTGAGTGATCCAGGGGCGCGTATCGATTTTGCCTTGTTCAATGAGTTGGATGATACGAGTAAAATCAGCCGGCAATGCGTTTCTTGATGCCAACAAGTTCATTTCTTTGGAATGCAGCCAGACATGAGGGAAAACGATTTTATCGAGGGTAATGCCGACATAGATAAGTGTTCCGGTGTGGGCAACGTAGTTCATGGCATTTGCCATGCTCGTGGCATTTCCCGTAGCGTCAATGACAATCGTGGGTAATTGTCCCTGATTGGCATCACGGATCGCTTGTTCCTCGGATTGATCACCTTTAAAGGTGATCGTGTTCTCAACGCCCATGTGCTCACGGCAAAAGGCAAGTCTGGCTTCATTCATGTCCATGACAATCAATTTAGCAGACGTGAGTCGAGTGAATTCGACACAGGTGAGCCCAATGGGACCTGCTCCGATGATCAGTACGGTATCGTCGGCGCCTGGGCTGGCACGGTCTATGGCATGACATCCAATGGCCAGCGTTTCGACTAAAGCGAGTTGCTCCATTTCAAGACCCTCATGCGAGGGGTGCAGCTTACGCGTTGGAACAATGAACCGTTCCCGCATTCCACCGTCGATATGCACGCCAAGGACTTCCAGTTCTTCACAACAATTACTTCGGCTTTGGCGGCTGGCGAAACTGTCTGGATTATTGATGTAAGGCTCGACGCTACAGCGGTCACCAACTTTGATGTTATCGTTGCCGTCTCCCACCTCAAGCACTTCAACTCCAAGCTCGTGGCCGGGAATTCGGGGGTAACTGTAAAATGGGAATTTGCCGAGATAGCCACTAATATCCGTGCCGCAGATTCCCACGCGATGGACGGCGACTAGAGCTTCCCCTGGTCCGGGAGCTGCCGCTTCTTCTATTTCAATTGATTTAAAGTGCTTGGGTTCTTCAAGAAGGATTGCTTGCATAAGGAGTGCCTGCTGTGTGCCAGTCGGTGGGTCGATAAGGTATTTATTATGTACCGGTCTTTGTTTTCAATAAATAGGAGGAGCCGAGAATTGGCATGAAAAATAGACACGAAAAAGGCT
>CAWVZW010000158.1:0-5395 GCA_963934735.1 uncultured Planctomycetaceae bacterium | reverse complement strand
ATCCACCGCCGAGTATACCTCCGAGATCCGTCAATAAATCTCCAAACAGATTGGAGGCCACAACAACATCAAACTCATTTGGATGCCGAACAAAATTCATGACCGCCGCGTCACAGTGCATTTTAGCGACTTCCTTGACATCCGGATAATCTCCACGGATCTCCGCCAGAATGTCGTCCCACATTACATACGAGTACTTCAATGCATTCGACTTGGTAACCATCGTTAATCGCCCACGTCGTTGCTGAGCTAACTCAAATGCATAACGCAGAATTCGCTCCACGCCTTTACGAGTGTGTACTGCCGTTTGAACAGCTACTTCATCGTCACTGCCCTGCTTAAACCGTCCGCCGTTATCGATATATTCACCTTCTGAATTTTCACGAATAACGACAAAATCAATATCCTCGTGACTGCGGCCAGCCAGTACGCTGTCTAGCCCTCGGCATAATCGCGCCGGCCTTACGCAGGCGTATTGATCAAATGCTTGGCGTATCTGCACCAAGGGCGCGAGCGTTTCATGATCCGGTAGAAGATCTGGCCACCCGACCGCTCCCAGTAATATTGCATCCATGCCTTGTAGTTGTGCCAAGAAATCGTCAGGCACTAGTTGCCCATGCTTGTGCCAATAATCCATCCCCCAATCTAATGTCGTGCAGTCAAAGGTAATGTCCTGTAATTCACCGACTCGATGCATCAGCCGTTCCGCCTGTGCTAACACATCTGGGCCGATTCCGTCGCCGGGGTATAGTGCAATCTTGAACTTCATATCATTGATTCCAACTCGGTATATTTTTAAACATCGACGATCGAGTAGATGTTAGCCAATGCAATACTCCAGCGGTTACTGGATACTTTGCAGCCAGGCCAATGTCACGCAACCAACATGGGCTAATGAGACAGCAGAACATTTATCGGGTGTGTCCTCTGTCGTATGCCAATACGTTTCACGGTGACGCGCGCTTGGATAATCAAAATCGATTATGTCAATCGTTGGGATTTTCGCAATTTCATTTAATGGCAAATGATCATCACGTACTTCATGCCGAGTTTGCGCGTAGAACTCTTTGACATTTATCCGCCGCGCTGTTGCCCAAAACTGTTGAATTAACTGCGGTGCAAAACGTCGGCTATTAATTTCTTGATAGATTTGCAAGTTTGCATCGCCAACCATATCCAACAAGATTCCTGCCTCATACCGATACGTCGGGGGCATCGCCACATATTCTCGAGCGAAATGTGTTGAGCCTAGAAAGAAGGGATCGCGATTACTGTCATACACGAGTTCTTCGCCATCAAATAACACAAAGTCAACTCCGACTTTACCCTTTAATTTTTCCATATGCGGTGCCAAACCACACAACACAGCAACGCCGCTAGCACCATCGTTGGCCCCCACAAACAACCCTTTTCGATTGGCGACGATGGGATCATTATCCGGAAACGGTCGAGTATCGTAATGCGCGCAAATTAATACCCGTTTTTGTCTTTCCGGATGCCATTGCACAATCAGATTGGTCATTTTCACGGACTCAACAGGCTGGCTAGTCACGGGGTTCCTCGCGTTAAACGACTGCTCGACAACCGTTGCCCCGCATCCTTGGAAATACTTCACCAGCATCTTGCGTTGTTCATCCATCCCCGGAGAACCACTATAACGTCTGCCTATGGCGACCATTTTCACTAAATAATCCATGCAGACTCGGCCATCGACTGAGAGGCCGTTAAGATACGCGTCGTCTAGCTTAGAGATCAATGTTTGCAATGCGGTAGCATCTGTGGCGGCAAATATTTTATTCCGCGTGTCCGAGTCTAATCGACCTTGCCGAGTGTATTGCATGATGGTTTGTTGACGTAACGTCAGCAATGCTTGATCACCACTGGCTGTTTCAAGAGACCCCAGGCAACCAAACAAAGTAATAAACAACAATAACACCAGCACTCGTTTCACTAAACTTCTCCACCTAACAGACGTCGGTAACCTCAATCCGAACCCGGCAACGATCCAAACGTTCGCATTCCTCCACAGCTTCCATCTTATGCCATCAGAGTCCTTCACGGCAATTGAGAATTATTGAAGCTAGCTTATTTTTTGCATTTGTGATAATTCATAGTCTAAGATTGCTCCGCATCCCTCGAAAAGCGTATTATTGGCGGCCCCACAACTTTGCGTTATCTGTTAATATAAACACTGGAAAACCACTTGTTCATCGCTATTCCAACCATGAAAACTCAATCCGTTACAATTCGAGCAATACTAAGCATCACAACGGCTTGCATGCTAGTGGGTTGCCTTGCACCAGCAGTTCTCGCTGATGATCCGACTAGTTTGCAACAACTTATCGACGATCTCTCCGCTCGCAAATTTATCCAACGAGAAACAGCGACACTAGAATTGATCGACCGCGGTACATCTGTAATTCCCTTGCTCGAACAGAACATCCCTAAACAAAACTATGAGGGTCTCACACGGTCAATTCATGTTTTAGTTCAATTGTCACTACAAGTAAAAACCACTCGGTTTGGCTCCAGCAACGGCGCCAAACAAACGTTAGACGTACTGGCACAATCCACCGATAACCGCATCGCTCGCCGTGCGGCGACAGCCCTCACTCGAATAAACAAAATCCGTGAAGAAGAAGCGTTGGCCGAATTCCGCAAGCTCGGAGGATGGATTGAACGCGTTTACACTCGCATTGGGCCCAACTCAAAATACGTAATCCGCATGTATCTAAATACCTCATGGCGTGGTACGGACGAAGATTTGTACTTGTTAACTTGGATCACCACTGCCCAAGAACTACTCATCGAAGGAATGGACCTTTCTGGAAATTGGATGCCCATCATCGGCAAAATGCGAAACCTCGAATCCTTGGTGTTCAAACGCTGCAAACTACAAGATCAACTGTTCTCCGAAGTTCGCCACCTCAAACAACTCGCAAATCTGGATCTGCGATATTGCCCGATCACTGACACTGGCCTGAAACACCTAACATCTATGACTCAACTGCAGTACGTCAAACTGTACGGTACATTAGGCACAAAAGATGTAGCCGAATCGATTCGACAAGGCGCTCAAGCCGATGTAGATTATCGCCAAGGTGCTTTCCTCGGTGTTGGCTGCCGACAACCACCAGGCCCTTGTTATATTGAGAGTGTCCAAGACGGCACGGCAGCTGACAAAGGTGGTCTGCTTGTAGGCGATATCGTCACTGGCTTCGACGATCGTAAAGTTGAGTCATTTCTTGACCTTCGCAAAATCATCAGCGATTACGCGGCGGGCGAAAAATCTGTCGTACATATACTAAGGCTCGGATCACCCCACAGCTCAAAAATTGACAAAGTCAATCAAGATGAACTACAAGTTTCTTTCGTCAAACACACTGGTGGAGTACTCGTTACGGACGTTAAACCGACCTGCCCTCTTTATCTCGCTGGTCTGCGAAAAGGACACATCGTCAGTACAATGAATCTGGCTGAAGTTCATACACCCGAGGAACTTCTAAGCCAATATAAATTGGCTCAAAAAGGTCCCGTACAAATGGTCTATTACACGATGTCGGAAAAAATGGCCATTCCTGTTGAATTTGGCGAATGGCAGTAATTCGACATGCAAGTTATCAGAAAGCGCTTTACTAAACTAAGGAGAATGATATGAAATCAGATATAACGAGGCGACAATTCCAAGGGACGGCGATCCAATCTCTTCTTACCTTTTCCCTACTCGAGACTCTCTTTGGGGCAGAATTGTTTGCGAAAGACATTCAACCAGTGACTGCTAAATGGCTTAAAGAGCTCAATACGATCGCTCAAGATCTTAAGGGCACTAAACTAACTCAAACGCAATGGAAAACTCAATGTGAGAAACTATTCAAGCAAGTTAATCTAAAGGACTTATTAGAGTTTATAGATTTTAACGGCAGGATTTCGCAAACTCCATTCCGAGAAAAAGGAGAACGTGCTATTCGTTTTCGATTTCCTGAAGTCGAAGGGTTACCGACGAATCTAATCTTTGGTCATCAGATATTTAAACTCAAAAAAGGTCAAAGTGTTGTACCCCACGGACACGACAATATGGCCACAGCGTTCTTGGTGCTACAGGGTTCTTTTCATGGACGCCACTACGACCGCCTCGAAGATACCCAATCGCATATGATCATTAAACCAACAATCAACGAAACGTTTAAACAAGGTGATGTTTCATCGATTACTGACAAGCAAGATAATGTCCATTGGTTCAAAACGACCGCAGAGCAAGGATATATTTTCAATATCCACGTGCTTAATCTAAATAATGGTACCAGTGGTCGAGTTTACATTGACCCGAACGGTGAAGCATTGGATGACGGTTCGATTCGTGCTCGTAAACTTTCAGCGGCAGAAGCTACCAACTTATACGGCTAAACCTTTTCGCTTTGCATTGAGGAACAGATGTTCACATGAAAACACTTGAGCTTAATCACGTCGCCATTAGTGTCGAGGATGTCGAGCGGACTTGCGATTTTTATGCCAACGTCATGCAGTTTGAACAACTTGCGCGGCCAGCATTTGATTTTCCAGGCGCATGGTTTCGGCTCGGCCGAGAGCAAGAACTGCATATTATCGGCAATCGACAAGAAGAAGTGATCTCGGCACCTCGTGGAAATCACTACGCCCTGATGATTGATGACATGGACGCCTGGGAACAACATCTGCACAATCTCAATGTGGAAACTTATCCTCGCCGCACTCGCCCGGACGGCGCTGAGCAGCTATTTTTACACGACCCTGATGGACATGCAATCGAGCTCTTCACACCACCGCCTCAATAACACCGCACTCCGATAAGCACACGATGACTTCAGACAATACACCGGCATCCATTCTCGTCATTGGCGCTGCTCAAGGCATTGGGAGAGCGATCGCTCGTACCTTCGCCGCTAACCACTACCATGTAATTCTTGCCGATTTAAGTGATTCTGTTCACGATACGACACAACAAATCCGAGTGGATTTACCACAAGCTTCTCTCGAGGCGACGGTATTGGATGCGACTGATCTACCAGCGGTGGCGGGACTCGCTGAGAATATTACCGAACTGCTACCCGAGGCACAGCAACGCCTGCAGCATGTGGTTTACTCAGCCGGCGCGGGGTCAGGGAAATTTGGTTTTCCCTTTTGGAATATGCACCCCGCTGATTGGAAACATGTGTTAGACGTTAATTTAATGGGAGCGGTCAACATAGCGCACGCGTTCTCCGCGGTACTCCGTGATAACTCTGCCCAGACCGTCGACTCTACAATGCTTTTCATCGCGTCAATCGCTGGGCAAATGGGTTCCCAATCCGATCCGCCCTATAGTGCCGCTAAGGCGGGTTTGATTAACTTCATGCAAGTCGTCGCCAAAGACTTAGCG
>CAWVZW010000157.1:0-5425 GCA_963934735.1 uncultured Planctomycetaceae bacterium | reverse complement strand
ACATCCGCAATGCGTGGTCGCAAGATAGGTTCTTCGCTACTCGCAAAGATCCCATACATTGAATAATAATCCGCCGTCGGGATCGGATCGAATTTATGGTCGTGGCAACGTGCACAGGCGGTGGTTAGGCCAAGAAATCCGCGGCTGACGACATCGATCTGATCATCGATGACGTCATGGATATTAGCGTCAAACAAGCGACCAAGTGTGAGAAATCCCATCGCTGCCAGTTCTGGTGAGTGAGCTGGCAGGTCTAGTTGATCTGCTGCCAATTGTTCGCGAATAAACTGATTCCAGGGTTTGTCTTGGTTAAATGCACGGATGACGTAGTCACGATAGGTATAGGCAAACGGTCGGATCCGCGCATCGCCGTACATTAGGACGCCATCTTTGGCGTCGGAATATCGCGCGACGTCAAGCCAATGTCGTCCCCAGCGTTCACCATAGCGGGGCGAACTGAGTAATTGAGTTATAAGTTGCTGCATTCCGTTTGCCGGTGTTTTCAGTTGTGCGGCGGTTGGCGGCAGGCCATGCAGGTCATAGGTCATTCGGCGGATGAGCTCCCGTGTGTTTGCGACGCTGACTGGCATGGTCTTCGCGAGTCGCTGTTGACGTGCAACGAGTTCATCAATGGGATGGAGATTAGATTTTAGTTTGGGAGGTGTAAGTGGTTGGAAGGACCAGTGGGTTTTGGCGGCAACGTCGATGGCGGTTTCAATTTGATCCCCCTCCCGAGGGTCGAACGCGCCCGAACGCACCCAATGCGTGAGAATCTCAATTTGCATATCTGAGAGGGGATTACCGGCATCCGGTGGCGGCATCAATTGAACATTATCGGCATCGGTGATTGCCCGAATCAAAAGGCTGCTACTAGGTTTGTGAGGGACTATTGCGGGGCCACTTTTTCCGCCCTTTTGCCAGCCAGTTTTTGTATCGAGTCGGAGGTTGGCTTCCGCTAAATCTTCGCCGTGGCAATCATAACAATGATTGACGAGCAAAGGCCGGACGTGTTTTTCAAAATATTCCTCGGGTGCGTCGGCATTGCAAGGTGACGACGTTAGCGCCAAAGATAATCCGATTGCTAAGAACAATCCAACGTGACGAATAAAGTGGTGGACGGGAAACTTCATGGTTCGTGCGTGGAAGGAATTTGTTGGGGACCAGTACGTGTGGATTTGATTATACCGCGCTGTCCTGCCACTAGCAACATTTGACTTGCGATGGGTTACAGGGCGGGGGCAGTTGGTTGAAGATGCACGTTCGGGGGTGAGCGCATAGTGAGTTGAAATGATGTACATTGTTAAGATGTTTATTAAACAAATATGGGATGTACTGGAATCCGATAGGCGACTGATTCTGTTATCGGTTTTTTGTGGATTACTGTTTACCGGGTTGGGAATTGTGCCGCCGTTGCTCGTTCGGGAGATGCTGCTATGGCTACAGCCGGAGGCGGTACCTGGTAATTTCGCGATGTTGGCACTGTTAGCCGCGATAGTCTATGCAGCGCGAGGGGCCATGAGGTATTGCTATGGTCTTTCCTCGCATATCGCTGCCTACAATACCCTGCACCGTCTTACCAATCGAGTTTATGCCCATTTGCAAACGATGTCACCGTCGTATTTGAATAGACGACATTCAGGTAATTTGGTAGCGCGTAGTATCGGCGATGTGGACGCGATCGAGGATTTTATCGCGCACGGAATACCAGAGACCGTGTTGGCGATGGTGATTCCGACCACAATGAGTATTGTCTTGTTGATCATCAATTGGCAATTGGCACTCGTGGCGTTACTGCCTCTGCCCTTTCTGGCGATCGTGATGTATATCCTTCGCAAACGTACTCGCAACTATTGGGGACATGTCCGCAAGCAATTCGCAACCGTGTCCGCTTTGATGAGTGATTTTCTCAACGGCATCAAAGTTATTCAGACGTTTCAAGCTTACAAAGTGACCGCAGCCCGCCTTCAATTTCAGAGCAAGGACTATCGCGATAAGATTGTATATGCCAATAAGTGGTCGTTAGTACCTGCGGGAGTGGTTGAAGTTTTCAGTGGTGCGGGAATAGTATGTGTGATTTGTGCAGGTTCGTGGATGATTGCGGGCTCTCACACGCAGTTGCAGGTTTCGATTCCTGACCTAGTTGTGTTTTTGATGTACCTAGGGCAAATTTTCCTGCCGTTTTTACGGCTCGCGACGATGACCGACCATATCCAAAAAGCGGCAGCTAGTGCCGCACGGGTTTTTGAACTGCTTGCTGCGAAACCTGACATTGTGGACGCGGAGGATGCTCGAGTGCCGCTGGCTCCGCGGTACGATATAGCATTTGAAGATGTTGAATTTTCCTATCAAGCGGATGAGTCGGTTCTCACGGGAGCGACGTTTAGTATTGCGGAAAATGAAATTGTTGCCCTCGTCGGTGAAACCGGTGTCGGTAAATCGACAGCCTGTCAACTACTCGTGCGTTTTCACGATGTGACGCAGGGTGCGGTTCGCGTGGGAGGAGTGGACGTGCGTGAATTGCCACTCGACTACTTGCGCCGTCAGATTGCGATGGTACCGCAAGAGATGTTCTTGTTTGAAGGCAGTATCCGAGAAAATTTGTTGATTGGGAAAGAGGATGCCACAGACGCCGAGTTGCTAGACGCGATTAGGCAAGCCGATGCTAGTGAGTTCGTGGAATCCTTTGTTGATGGCCTCGATACTATTGTCGGGGAACGGGGAGTCCGATTGTCAGGCGGACAAAAACAACGAGTTGGGATCGCGCGGGCGCTACTTAAAGATGCTCCAATTTTGGTGTTGGACGAAGCAACTAGCTCCGTGGATGTAGAAACTGAGGGGGCAATACGCCAAGCAATTCAACGAGCAGCGAAAGGCCGTACCGTGCTAATTGTAGCGCATCGACTAGAAACGATTAAAACGGCGAGCCGTATTGTTGTTCTCGACAAAGGAAAAGTGGTCGAGCAGGGAACATTTGCGGAGCTCGTGGAAAAACAAGGGGTGTTTTGTCGTATCTATCAAGTATAGATCTTGGTCAGTAAGTCGGACTTAGCGGCTAATATGGAAATTCATGGTGAGGGGAAGGAAATAGATGGTAAACAATGTTAAGAAACCAAGTATCGCACGTTACGCGATTATAGCGGTGTGCATGCTCATGAGCGCATTGTTGTATATCGACCGGCTATCTTTCTCGATTGCCGAACCGTATATACGGCAAGATCTTCTGTTGACTAAAATTCAAACGGGTTACTGTATAAGTGCTTTCTTTTGGTTCTACGCGTTGGGGCAGATGCCTGGCGGTTGGTTAACGGATCGCTTTGGTCCCAGACTGATGTTGCCAATGTATATTTTGGCTTGGTCGTTTTTCACGGCGATGATCGGGATGGTTACCGGCTTGGTGATGTTGTTGGCGATGCGAGGAGCGTTTGGGCTAGGTCAGGCTGGCGCTTATCCAACGGGATCCAATATCGTCGCCAATTGGATACCCACGGCCGGACGTGGCGGTGCCAGTAGCTTAGTTACGCTCGGTGGCCGAATCGGTGGCGCAGTGATGCCGTTGTTAACAGCTTTGCTGTTAGTGAATCTAGTGCCGGCAGATAAGCAATATACATATCAATCAGAACAGATGTTGAACCCCGTCGCTGTCGTCAGCAAACTCTATCCCCAAGCGTTCAATGAGGGAAAAGAGGACGCGTCTTCCAGTGTTAAGGAGGACTCGAAGTTAGCCGAACTTCCCAATCATTTGATTTATCTCAAGGAACAAATGCCGAACTCGCTTGCTGAGATGAGTGATCGTATGGCACAAAAAGGATATGTAGTTAAACCGATGGACCAAAGTACATTGGCCCAAGGGTTCAATTCGATAATTAATGATGCCAAGTTTTACAATCCAGAAGCGTTTTCCAGCGTAAAAAGTCTTGATGGCTATTGTGAGGACTGCGCCTCTCGTCTAGAGAAAGGTGAATCCCTGACGACAACTGAATCGATTCAGTTCAACCGTTTTCTCTTGGAATCTATTTACCCGTTCGAAATCGAAGGGGTTTATGTTTCAAGTTGGCGGTATGTATTGTATATCTACGGAGCATTTGGAATCGCGGTTGCCGCCGTTGTTTGGTTCGTTATGCGTGATTCGCCAACGAAACATCCTTGGTGTAATGAGGCGGAACAGGTCCTAATTCAGGGTACAACAGTCGAGGCAACAAAGAACGAGCCGTTTCCCTTTAAGGAAATCATGAACTGCCCTAGTATGTGGTTTTCGGCAATCAGTCAATTCTGTGTAAACGTCGCGTGGCTGTTTCTTGTGACCTGGTTTGTTACGTTTTTAATGGAAGAACATAGCTTGTCCATCATGGAGCGTAGTTGGGCAGTTTCGCTTCCGTTTATCGTGGGTTTCTTTGGAATGTTACTCGGCGGTATGTTCACGGATTTTATGGCACGAGGGGGACGTAGTTTACGACGTGCTCGAGCCTTACCTTGGGGTGGAGGTGTGCTGTGTGCCGCTGCGGCGTTCGCTGTTTGTCCAATGTTGGATAATCCTTGGTCGATTACGGCCATGATGGCTGCTGTCGCCTTTAGTGTCGATTTCGCTGTGCCGTCGGTTTGGGCCTTCTCACAGGATGTTGGTGGTAAATTCGTGGGTTCGGCATTAGGATTCGGAAATATGTTCGGAAACTTTGGCGCCGCTGTTTCCAGTCCATTGCTGGCCTATATTTTTATGGAATATAGTTGGAATGTTATGTTTCTTGTTTGCGCCGGCTTTTTTTGTTTGGCATCGGTGGCTGGATTTTTAGTGGACGCTAGCCGACCACTTGTTATCCGCTAGACGGGTGCATGTCTGTAACGCGTAGAACCGGAGTCGTGAGCTCGGGTTAGCGAGTTAAGGGCCTTGGGGAACAAAACGGAAAAAAAACTATCATTTGCGCACAGGCGTAGTTTTTTTTGATATATTCACATAAGAGGTGGTTTTGTGACCTTGCATGGTTGCATACCAATTAGTAACAGTTTACAGAGGCTCAAGGATGCAAGTTTGAGTCGAATTGTACGTCTTTGAGGAATTAATAATGTCGAAGAACATCTACGTAGGCAATCTTAGTTACAGTGTGGGAAATGGTGATCTCGAATCGCTATTTTCGAAGTTTGGTGACGTATCACGCGCACAAGTTATCCAGCATCGTGATACAGGTCGCAGTAAAGGATTTGGATTTGTCGAAATGGACGACGAAGACGCTGCTCAAAAGGCAATCGAGGAACTAGATGAATCCGATTTCGAAGGCCGCAAATTAACGGTCAACGAAGCTCGTCCTCGCGAAGATCGCCCTGAACGTGGCGGTGGCGGCGGTGGCGGCGGTTACGATAACGGCGGCGGTGGCGGCGGTGGCTACGATAACGGCGGTGGCGGCGGCGGCGGCGGCGGCGGCGGCGGTGGCGG
>CAWVZW010000156.1:0-5516 GCA_963934735.1 uncultured Planctomycetaceae bacterium | reverse complement strand
TATTTCGGGGAATACCCGTTCCACACCCATTCGATGGCATGTGGGAGGAATTGTGCTTTTGCATTACGAACACCGTGTCCTGAATTCTGACAGAACAGGTATTGGTAGTGGTAGCCTTTGGCGTGGAGTACTTTTGCCATCCGATGATTCGCCTCAACCCAATCGTGCATGTCGTCGCGCATCACATTAGGGTTGTAGTTGTCACGGTCGCCAATGGCCATAAATATACGAATAGGTTTTTTCGAGGTTTCCGAAATGAGCTTGTTGTGAAAGCCCCAGGCCCCGTCGGGGGTTTTTGGATTAAAGGGCCATTGTTGATTTACAAAAGTCCCTGAGGTCGTCAACACGCGATGATAAAGATCCGTGCGGTACCAAGCCATGATAAGTGCGGCGGAACCGCCGGAACTGCTACCCATCGTAGCCCGTCCATCGGGATCATGGGTGAGTTTGACCTGGCAATGTTTCTCCACTTGCGGCAAGACTTCGGTCTCAATGTATTGGGCGAACAGGCCCGACATCGTGTCATATTCTTTCCCTCGTTCATGCCCTTGAGCATCGCCTCCGCCGTTAGCGATCATGATCGCAATCATTGTTGGGGCTCGTTTCTGGGCGATAAGGTTGTCGAGGATACGTGGCAGTGTCATGTTGGGACGGCCTTTGGGACCGTCGTGGCAGACCATAAAGGGTGCTTCTGTGCCCGCAACATATTGAGCTGGAATGTACACAGTGATTTGCCGCGTGTAGTCGATCTCATGGGTTTCAACAATCAGAGTCTTAGGATTGTCAGGATCCACTTTCCCAAAAACTTCTCGCGCGATACCCGGATTGAAAAGTTTTCCGTCCTTTGAGTTCATCGTGAATTGGTGGATTTTCCCCTGTGGCACCCCTTCAATAATCTTGCCCTCAGGTGCCGGTGTGTATTCGGGCCCGATAAGGAAATTCCCGTCCACATCTGTTGCGGGATTGACTGCTGTTTTTCCATCGAGGCGGATGAAGGTTGGTGCCCCAGTCGCATCGAATTTGCGAGTCGGCGGTGCCGCGGAAGCGATCTCTAAGATTAAGAGACATACTAGAATTGAGGCGAACTGGTTTGGCATGAGGAGTCCTCGTTGGTTAAGTATAAGAGTTTAGGAAATTGGTTTGAAGTACCGTTGTTTTAGAGTTTTCCCCAGATTTTCTTGAGCACTTCGAAAAAGAACGGGTCATAAATCTCTAGTTCGGCGGCAACGAACGGGTAAAAATCGTTGCGATAAAAATAGGCTTCAGTGCCTTCTGCGAAAAACTCTTTTTCATTTGTGGTTCCATAGTGTTTTACAGTTCGGCCGGTATACAGCAGGACTTGTTTGTACTTGCCGGCTGCCATTGCCCGGTCGTACGCGTTTTTAACTTCGGGGTGATCGAATCCGAGTATTTGGTCGTGATAGGAATGTGCGAGTTCATGCAGGATGACTGCTGGATGTTTCAGGATTTGTTGCCGCGATAACAATGCGGCGGCACGAGGGATATGAACCTTTTGATGTAGTCGGAGATCATGTCCATGGTCCCTTAACCATCCCTTTCCTGGATGATATTGCATGTTTCCTAGTGTCGGGTGGTCCTGCTCAATCCATATCTCTAGGGTTTGCATGATCTTGAGTTGCTTCTCGGGTAACAATATCTTTATCCGTTGTAAATGATTTCCCAGCATCGACAATTGTTCGGCCCCGGCCTTCGCATTTTCACCGTTGAGCATTGACGGTTGTACATAAACTGTCCAGCCCTGGATGTTTTGCTTTACCGGGTCAAAGCGAACGCCGGTCGCGGCGGAATTAGGTTTCTCAACAGCTTCCGTCGTTAAGGTCGTCGCTGTAAGTAGAATGCCGATGCATACGAAATATCGAATCATGTTTTTCTCTCTATCATGTTAAAACAAAGCAAACCTGAATATACCCGTTCCAAAGACGTTTTACAAACCGAGCAACCGCGCCAATTAATCTGCCTAATGTAAGGTCCGTTATTTAACAAAAGGGCCGACAACTGCCTTTGATATCAGCCCGGTATCATCGCCAGAAGGATTCGTCATGATTCTTCAAGCTTGGTCGCATTCGTTGTGACTTGAAACTGAATGTCATCTATAGGGTGTCAAATACGACTTGCATGGCAATTGCGGTCGCCCGCGCTGTTTAACGGAAGCGGTCATTTTATTGATGAAATAATGGTTATCGGAATGTCGTTTGTTACAATAATGATCTAGAGGAAGGTTTCTCAGAGAAGTTCAGCTCACGTTAGATTAAGTCATTAACGCGCATATATCAGCCAGCATTACTTTAGGACCACAAGAGGATTCTAGTATGAAAAAAATGCCAAAATCATTGTTTCTGTTTTCCACCTTCCTATTGACGATTGCGGTGAGTTTACTTGCGCAACAACTGGAAGCCGAAACAGATGGGAAACCGATTGCCCCGTTGATAAAGGAACTCGCATCACCAAATTTTGCTGAGCGGCAGGCGGCATCCAAACAGCTCACGGATCTGGGTCTAGAGGCGATACCGCAATTGACAATCACAGCTCTCGGCAACAACCGTGAAGCAGTTGCGCGATCGGTCAATATTCTTAAAATCCATCTTAGATCAGCTGATGAAAATCTTAAAACAGCGGCCAATTTGGCGTTGAAAAAGATTTCAGCTGTTGACCAGGGCGTCGGTCCGCGTTTGGCTCGGGAAGCACTTGCGCCGCCCAAGCCACGTCCGCAACCGGTCCCCGGCCAAGCGGCACCAGGAATTCGAATAGTACCGCAGATCCAGTTGCAGATACAGGCTGGCGCTCAGGGTGGTGCTCAGGCGATTAAGATGCGGAATGTTAATGGCATCAAGGACATCGAGGTCACCGAGAAGGATCGGAAAGTGAAGATTCATGTTGACCCAAATCAGGGAATCAAGGTTGAGATTATGGAGACCAAGGAAGGTAAACCGGTCACTCGTGCATTTAAGGCCAAGAATGCCGATGAGCTTAAAAAGAAAAGTCCCGAAGCTCACAAACTGTATGAAAAATATGCCAAGGGTGGAGCTGGAAACATCCAACTAGGAAATATTCAAATTCAGGGAAACGTGTTTCCACCGAATCAAATCCCGAAGTTTAATGTTCCTGGATTTCCCCAGCAGATTCCAGGTAACATGCCGCGACGCGTCGCAGACATTCAGCTAAGGCAAATGGAACGGATGATTCAATCGATACAAAAACAACTACAGGCGGGCGGGGAGAATGCGGCGCCTGCCAAAGAGACGTTAGAACATCTTAAGCGGGCACTTGAAGAGATTAAAAAGGCACGGGAGAAATTGGGTGCGGAACGCAAGGAGGCCTAGTCGCGTTGCTGTTGTATTTGCTTTCTTCTCAGATTATTGCCTTGAAGGAATTCGTATCAATGTTCCGTGTGCTGACGTCATCGCTTGCTGTTTACCTAACGGTAAGTTCGATAATTTATGCCAATCCCTTTCTGCTTGTTTCGCTTCCTGACGAACAACGAATCGCGGTTTATCAGATCGATACGGAAGTTGGATTGTTGCGACATGTGCGGGATCGCAATCTGGGAGCAGACCCTGGGCCGATGTCCGTGTCGCATGATGGAAAGACGCTTTATCTCTCACTACGTAATGCGGGAAAACTGGCGTCCTTTGCGATAGACCCAGAGACCGCCAAACTGACGCATCTCGCGACAGTTGACGTTGATCAGGATCCGGCCTATCACTGGCAGGATTACACCGCTCGATATCTGCTTTGTGCCTATTATCATACGGGTCGTGTGTCCATGCATTCGCTGGGAAAGGATGGACGCATTCTTTCAGAGCCTACCCGTTGGATCCAAACAGAATTGAAAGCCCATTGCATTATGGCAGCGCCTGACAATCGACATGTGTTTGTTCCCCATACAGGTGCTAACAAAATATTCCAATTTACGCTCGACTCGGACAGGGGAACTCTGGAGTTAAAAAAGGACGGGGTGCTCACATCCGAGGAACAGACTGGGCCGAGACATATCGACATTCATCCGCGGAGACCGTGGGCATACGTCGATTATGAACAAGGTAATAAGGTCGCATTTTACAGAATCAACGAGGGGAAACTTGTCAGAAAACAAGTGATTGCTAGTGTTCCCGCTGACTGGCCTGACGGAGAAGGTGCGACTTCCCGATTGACATTATCGCCTGACGCCCGTTTTGTATACGCTGCGAATCGAGGGCATAACAGCATTGCCGGATTTAAAATTAATCGATTTACCGGAAAGCTTACCAGCATCGGGTACTTTCCAACGGAAGCAAACCCGCGGAGTTTCGTAATCACTGCCTGCGGTAAATGGCTCTACGCCGGAGGTCAGGACACTAACCAGATCGCTGTGTTTAGTCGTAATGTTAACGACGGAACCCTACAACGCATCGATACAATTCAGACCGGCCGGAAACCGTGGTGGCTACAGATTGTCAACCAACATTAGGTTCAGTTGCGAACGGTATAGTAGGGCACTTTCTAACGGGTGCCGACTTTGGTGCCACGAATAGTCGTACCGTTCTGGTTCTTGCCGGAATACGAATTTCCGTCGGCGCTCAAAGTAACTTCGTCGACCCATGCTCCACCAGGAGCGTTCGGATCGATCCATCGCAGTGTCAGTTTCTGGGCATTCACTTTCCATGAGGCATCGCCAGCAACTCCTGACAACATGCCGGACACCTCAAAAAAGATATCGTAGTGATCCTGCTCATTGACAACGTGTTTCCAACTGCCGACCAGTTTTGATAATTGTTGTTCATTACGGCGTATCGCTAGGTGATCATTCAGTGGAGCGGCCACGTCAAACCAGCCCCGCTTGTTCCACCGGACAGGTCGCACCTGTAAAATCCGTCCTTTGCTAACATCCGTCGCATCATATACATGATGAACGATAAAATCTCCCTTTTTTGTGTGTAGGAAACTGTTATGACCAGGTCCACGCCAGCGTACTCCACTAGCGAGGACCACATCGCCACCGCCATCGGTCATATCGCGCCCGGAACTGTCGCGGAACGGTCCTAGCGGATGCTCACTTCGACCTACTACCACCTTATAGGAACTGTCGACACCCGCACAACAAAAGTCCCACGAGGCCATCAAATAGTAAAAGGTCCCATGGCGAATGACGTAAGGTGCTTCAATATCTGGCGGATTGCTGCTGGCTGTCCGTTTTGCGATCGACTTGTACGGCTGTATTTTATTAAACGGTTTTCCTGTGTCGGCATCGATCTCGACTCCCTTGAGTCCAGTCCAGTACGATCCCCAATACAAGAAAGCTTTTCCGTCGATATCTGCTAATACGGCGGGATCAATTGCATTGAAGTCATTCTTGTCCTGATGCGATTCAAGAACGAGACCCCGATCGATCCATTGGTATTTGGGGCTTTGCGGGTTTAAGGATCGTGTTGTTGCTAGCCCAATGACACTGCGCTGACTGCCAAAGGTCGATACGCTGTAATAAAGATGATAGCGATCGTTGAAATACTGAATATCCG
>CAWVZW010000155.1:0-5540 GCA_963934735.1 uncultured Planctomycetaceae bacterium | reverse complement strand
GTTCATTTATTTACGGATGGTGGTTGTAGCGGAAACCCAGGTCCCGGCGGTTGGGCGTACATATTGCGCGATTTAGTTTCGGGCAAGGAGCAGGAAGCGAGCGGTTACATGCCGGAAACGACAAACAACCAGATGGAGTTACAGGCGGTGATCGAAGGGTTGAAAGTATTGAAGGTCCCGTGTGAGGTCGAGTTGTTTACCGATAGCGTTTACGTTGGCAAGGGAATTCAGGAATGGATGCAGGGTTGGAAGAGTCGCGGTTGGAAGCGGAAAGATAAAAACCGACTCGTACCAATTAAGAATCAGGAGTTTTGGATGGAGCTTGATTTATTATTAGCACAGCACACGTTAAACTACACTCGAGTCGCCGGGCACAGCGGTCACGAAGAAAACGAACGATGTGATCAACTCGCGGTTGCCGCCTATCAGAAATATCAATAGGTCAATTGGTTGCAGGCAAATGACAGTTGCCGATTCATATCACAGAACGCAGACTGTCACTAACCGACGTCGCCTACATCTAGCACTTTGCCATAGCGGCGCAGGACCTGTTTGCGGAGGCGGATAAGTTCGAGGCTTTGCAGGCCGGGGTCGTGCTCGATAAGTGCTAGGGCATCATCTCGTGCTTGTTCCAAAATCATTCGGTCACGGTGGAGATCAGCAATTCTCAACGGGGGTAGCCCATGTTGTTTTGTGCCAAACAAATCTCCGGGACCACGCATCTGGAAATCTGCTTCGGCTAGTTCAAAGCCATCGAGTGTATTGACGAATGTTTCAAGTCGTTCGACAGCATCGTCGTTGTTGGGACTGGCAAATACACAAATATAACCCGGATGATGTCCCCGTCGAATCCGGCCTCGAAATTGATGCAATTGAGCAAGTCCAAACTGTTGCGCGTCTTCGATTGTCATGAGTGATGCGTTGGGCACGTTGACGCCGACTTCAACCACTGATGTGGCAACGATAACATCCAGTTCATGATCCGCAAATTGTTGCATTGTTTGATTTTTTTCTTCGGCTGGTAGTTTGCCATGTACCACTGCGATACGGAAATCACTAAGTATGTCATTTTGCAACTGTTGGTAAATTTTCTCAACGCTGCGCAGTTCTGCATTAGTTTCTTGATCGATGATCGCAGCAATTACAAACCCTTGGCGGCCTTCGCGTAGTTTCTTACGAAAGAAATCCCACCACTGCTCACGTTGTTCGTTGGTACCTAGATAGGTGTGGACGGGTTGTTGATGATCGGGTCCGCTGCGGATTGTTGAAATGTCGAGGTCTGCAAACAATCCCATAGCGATAGTCCGCGGGATCGGCGTGGCGGACATGACGAGGTAATGGGGGTCGAGTCCGGTCTTGCGAACGGCCAGTCGTTGCCGCACTCCAAATTTATGCTGTTCGTCGATCACTACGAGTGCCAGTGACTTAAAATTGAGTTGATCGCTAGCAAGACTATGCGTTCCGATGAGCAGGTCAATTTCTCCTGTTTCGACGTCAGCTAAAACTTGTTTTCGCTCAGCCGCTTTTATGGACCCGGTGAGCAACGCAATTTTTACACGGGATTGTTCTAAATCTCGACTGAGTGTTCGAAAATGTTGTTGCGCTAATATCTCAGTTGGCGCCATCAGCACGGCCTGGTGTTGATGCGCGACACACAATAGCATTGCATATTCCGCGACTACGGTTTTTCCGCTTCCCACATCACCTTGTAGCAGTCTATTCATAGGCCGACTTGATGCCATGTCTTCGGTGATCTCTTGTACGACGTTTTGCTGTGCGGCGGTGAGTGTAAAAGGGAATCGCGAAGTGATTCTGGCGTGAATGCGGGCATCCGTTTCAAGTTCCGGAGCTTTGCTTGTGGCGGCGAGTTGCCAGCGTCTGAGCGCCAGAGCAAGTTGTAATACCAGTAGTTCTTGATAGATAAAGCGAAAGCGACTCGCCTCCGCTTCAGCGAGCGATTGGGGGCAGTGAATTTGTTGTACTGCTGTCGTTATCGAGGAAACTCCTTTCATAGTCCGTAGCGATTCAGGCAGCACTTCTTCTAACTGATCGGCATAGTGTTCTACGGCCAGACGGATAATGCGTTGCATCGTAGCTTGAGTGAGTCCCTGAGTCAGCGGATAAACTGGAAGTACTTCGCCGCCGGCGGCTTGTTCGTCTTGTTCGAGTAACACAATGCGAGGGTGTGTCATTTCCCATTTTTTACCCGTCTTTTTGGGTTTGGCTTTACCTGAAAGTAGTATCGAGTCATTGACTTGATACTTGTTCTTGAGGTATTGCATCCCGAACCATGTGGCTGTGAGGAGCGTGTCACCGCATTGAAGTGTGATAGTGAAAATCGCTTTCCCAACGCGAGTCCGACCTCCACGAATTTCTGTAATTGTTCCTTGAACAGAAACTTCGGTTTCTTCTCGCTCGAGTGCGTCAAGTTCGACTCGCTCAGCGAAACATTGATAGTCTCTTGGAAAGAAAAAAAGCAGGTCACCGATGGTGTGTAAATGTAGTTTTGCCAGACGCGATGTCCATGCGTTTTGAAAACCAGGAAGCACTGTTACTGGAGATGTAATGCCATCGCTGGGTGGAATGTCAATGCGTTCTGGGTAGCTCATGTCGGATATTGTAACGAGTTGTGAGGGTTTTTGTGAAACCAGAATGTCACTGTCGCCGCAATTGTGATGAATGACTTTATCGTTGAGCTTGCCGTCGTTGCTTCATCGCAACAAAATGTAAATTGAGTCGGGTTTGCGCGATTTGTTCTGCTAGGTATATTCTCCCGTATGACTAGACGACACATAGATATCATCATTCGCCATCGATTGGCCGATTTGGCCGTTATTGCAGCTCAGAAACCTAACGCATGTGGTTAAATAAATGAACGTCCTGATAATTGGCAGTGGTGGGCGCGAGCACGCTTTGGCATGGAAAATTCTACAGAGCTCACGAGTCGACACTGTGTTCGTATCCCCGGGAAACGCCGGTACGCATCAGGATGCGGTCAATGTGGATTTAGACCAAGATGATTTTGCAGCGATGATTCGTTTTGCTGAGGAAAACGAAGTCGGCTTAACGGTCGTGGGACCCGAAGCACCTTTGGCCGCAGGGATTGTCGATGCGTTTGAAGCGGCTGGGCAGAAAGTGTTTGGACCTAATAAGAAGGCAGCACAACTAGAAGCTTCCAAAGTGTTTTGTAAACAGATTTTGAAAATGGCTGGCGTACCGACCGCGGATTACCGAGCATTTACGGATCCGGATTTAGCGATCGAGACGTTAGAGGAACGATTTGCAGGTGACGGTGAGCGGCCGTGTCATGTTGTGGTCAAAGCGGATGGGTTGGCAGCGGGTAAGGGCGTAACGGTTTGCCACACGAAGCAAGATGCGCTAGATGCGATTGAAGCCATAGGACGTGACCGAGTTTTTGGTGAAGCCGGTGCAGAATTCATTATTGAAGAACGGCTTGAAGGTCAAGAGGCGAGTATCCTGGCAATCACCGACGGCAAGACGATTGTTACGTTACCTGCTGCTCAAGATCATAAACCAGCAGGCGATGGTGATATCGGACCCAATACAGGAGGCATGGGAGCCTATACCCCGACGCCTGCTGTGTCGGATGAAGATGTGCAATGGGTTGAAGAAAATATCTTGGTACCTACGATTCATGCTCTCAAGAAAAATGGCACGCCGTTTAAAGGTGTGCTTTATGCTGGCCTGATGATCACGCCCACGGGTATGAAGGTGCTGGAATACAATGTTCGCTTTGGTGACCCCGAATGCCAGCCACTGCTGATGAGGTTGCAATCAGATATTGTAGATATTCTCGAAGCAGTTGCGGACGGCGAGTTGGATAGAATTGAACCGCCCCAGTGGGATCCCCGACCGGCTTGTTGTGTCGTGGTTGCAAGTAAGGGATATCCAGGAAGTTATAAGACAGGTTATGAAATTCGTGGATTGGAAGACGCAGACAGCGTTGAAAATGTCAAAGTCTTTCATGCGGGCACGTCACTCGGACAGTTTGACAAGGATCGCATTGTGACTAGTGGAGGGCGAGTTCTGGGAGTTACCGCTCTTGGCAATACGGTGGAGGAGGCGAAAACAAGTGCCTATGCGGCTGTTGAATGTATCGCTTGGAATGGGTGTTGGTGTCGCAGTGACATCTCTGATAAAGCCCATACGAAACCAACTATTAATGATGGATTACACTCGCCTGAGTTGCCGATTGAAGATGTTTAAGGCGTGAATTGTAAATAAGCAAAAGATTTACCTAAAAAATTATATTTCCACCCGTAAGGGTATTACATTTTTGATATTAAGATTGATAGACTAAGAGAATAAGAAGAAGCATATTATTAGTGTGTTGAGGTACTGGTACGCTTAGAAAGTTAATGTTTTAATAACCTTCAAAAGCGATTTATAATTGACAATAATATTGTGTTATATAATTGTGAAAAAAATCACAAAGTCACCTTTTCACCTCAATTGAGATTGAATGACAATGATGGGATTGTTTGTTTACGGAGTCACGCAAAGAGGTTTGTGTGGCGTTTAGAAAGCCCCAGTCACGACTAGTTTTATTAGGTTTTAAGAACGCCATAAGGCGACAGAATTCATGGCAGAACAAGATCCCTCGATCGATGATATCCTAGCCCAAGCACGTAGTGCTGATGGTGATGCTAGTGCAACTCCCGCTGCGGAGGATAATAGTGACAAAGCTGATTCTCCATCGCCAGTTGAGGAAACGCCCGCGGCACCTGTGGAAAAGGTTGATCCATCAACGATGTCGGTGGCTGATATGTTGTCTGCCGCGCGTGGTGAGGGTGCCGCTCCTGCTCCCAAAGAGAAGTCGTCAGCTAAGGCAAAACCCACCCCCCCAGCAGCTTCCAAAGCGAAGCCGGCAGCTGCTGCAGAGCCAGATACGCCTGTCGGGCCACGAGAGACCGCGAGTGTACTTGCAGCGGCACGCACCGGCACCCAGCGAGGTCCTCGCAGTTTCGTTGAGGCGGCCGAGGCTGGTGAAACGCCAGTGAAGCCAGCCAAACCTAAACTGGAAGTACCGCCGGCTCCACGTAAATCAGACTTCCTCCCGCAAAAGCAAAAAAAAGCTGCTATTGTTAAACCAGACCGCCGTGGGTTTATCGTAACGACTGCCAAAGTATTCTTCGGAACGCCGCTCGCGGTGGCTTTCACTTCGATGGGTTTGACCAGCTTGTTATGGACGTTGGGGCTCGCTCGCTTTATGTTCCCCAATGTTTTAATGGAGCCCCCGACTAAATTCAAAGTTGGTTTTCCTGCTGGATATTCCCCAGGGCAGGTGGAAGCGAAATATAAAGCGCAATTTGGTGTGTGGGTCGTCCGCTGGGAATATGAGGGCGAGTCACAGATCTATGCGTTGAAGTCAGTTTGTACGCACCTCGGGTGTACGCCAAACTGGTTAGAAGGTGAACAGAAATTTAAATGTCCTTGCCACGGTAGTGGATTTTATAAAGATGGAGTTAATTTTGAAGGTCCAGCTCCTCGTCCGTTAGAGCGATACGCGATACGCGTTG
>CAWVZW010000154.1:0-5666 GCA_963934735.1 uncultured Planctomycetaceae bacterium | reverse complement strand
TCATTTGCTAAATCACAGGCTCGCTGAACATCGTTCTTAAGATATTTTTTGAATGGAATGTATTGGTTATGGGTTCCATCATCTACGTCAAGCAATTTCACTTTACCAATGGGACTTCCCAACGACGACACACCGAGACCATATTCGTCCTGTTTTTTCTTGACGTGTTTCACTTCACGTTTGTTCAGCAACATCACATTCTTTACTCCATTGCCGGCGTCGATAAACCGGATGGTGTAGTACTGTAAACCTAAAGCGGCAAATGCAGAGAACTGTTGGTCGACGGTTTTTTGATTGGCTGCTTCATCTGCAAAGCCCGATAATATTACACTTGGGTTGGCGCTCATATATACTCTTAGAACCTGTTGAATAAAATAACTTAGGTAATGTAAAGGTTCATTCTGGAAAACAGTGCCCCACCGTGCAAGAGGGTACAAATCGGCTTAGAATAAAAGACGCCATTATTCGTGGTGATATATAGAACTTTGGACATCTATAGACAGAAATGATCGGGGATGAGTCAAGCAATGGTAGAAATTTGGAAACTTCACGGCGGCATGGTTGGTATGGGGATGATCTTCGAAGAGACATACCGACCATTCTTCGAAAACGCATACCAGCACGGAATTCATGATTCTCGCAGCGGCATCATTACACTCGACATTGCCGCCGTCGCTAGCCGGACAGGGAAACGAGCTGCTCAGTATAAAGAATCCGCTGGTGATCGCATCAACGACTTCACTAGCTACGTCGAACCCGACAGTATGCAGCAATTGTTAGCTCATGACATAGATTTCGTTTGTGTAGCCACTCCCGATGATCGACACTTCGATGCGGCAATGGCTGGCATCGCTGCTGGCAAACATGTCCTCATCGAGAAACCATCCGTCCTCTCGCTGCAACAACTTGATCAGATAATCGCTGCCGCGCAATCCGCGGGCGTAATATGTAAAGTCGTATATCACAAGTTATTTGACCCCGATCATAAAAAGCTACGCACCCTAGTTCATGACAACGTCCTGCAACACGTCAACAATGGCTATTGCACACTTTTGGAACCCAAAGAAATATCTGGTGCGCAATTCGCCGAGTGGATTCAAGGCCGCAACCCCGGTACCTACGTAGCTGTACATTACATCAAGCTTATCGATTTCACATTCGGAGGGAAATTGAAAAGTGTCAGCTGCACAGGCCAACGTGGTCTCGTCGGCGAAGCAAATGGCAATACTTGGGACAGTGTCCAGTTGCAAATGATTTACGAATATGAAAGTGGCCGCGAGGCTGCCTTTGATATTCATACCAGTTGGGTAACACCTGATAACTTCCCGGGCTACGTCGAGCAAGAGGTACAATTTCGCTTTGACAACGGAGTATGGAATGGACACAGTCGCAAACGTGGCGTGGAATGTACCGTTGAAGAAAAAACCCCACACACCATGAAAAACTCGATGAACAATCATTACAACGGCACATTTATCGAACCCAATGGCCGTCGTAGTCAACGTGGTTACGGTATTGAAGTCCTAGAACAATTTGCGAGAGAAGTTGCGTTTGTTAAGAATGCCGTAGATCCCGCTGACCAAGCTCAGCGGCTAAAAGAAATTCAAGCACTGAACTACAATGACATTTCAGCCGACCGACAAACCGTAGCGACAGTCCAAGCGATGGAAGCTATCTTGGAAGAACACGCTGGGGGTAACCCGAACTGTATTGTTAACGTAAACGATCCACAAGGCGGGCTCGTAATGTACTCGCCAGGCAGCAGCTCCGGGAAAGTGCTTTACGACGGCCAAGTTTAACTGCACTGTACGCTCGTTAAAGCATCATTCAAAACATCCACTTACCACAACACCCTAAAAGTAAATCATGAAACCTACTGAATCTATTCAATTTGACAACGAACCACAAAGCAACGAAGTCCGCGCTCAGATTTTGGCCCTAGAACCGTACGCGCTCCGTACATTTACGCCAAGCCAGTGTGTTATTAGCTACAGCTCAGGGAGTTATCATTACACCCCAGAAGGCCGCAAACTTGCCGACTTCACATCTGGTGTCTTAGTTGCGAATCTAGGCCACAATCCAGTTTCTTGGTGGAACCGCGTCCAAAATTATCTAGGATTAAATGCGTTAAACGATGGTGGCGAATATGCAAAGTGTGTACCCCTCACCGCTTACAATGCCATCACAGAAATCGAAGCGACAGCGAACCAGCGGCTCATTGCAAGTCTGCAATCAGCTCCAGGCGGTTCACGTATCAATCAAATTATGTGGTCCGCAAGTGGTAGCGAAGCGGTACAAAAGGCACTGTGGGCTGCCATGAAACGAACTCCAGGCAAAGACATGATCATTGCCACTCGCGGCGGCTTCCATGGCAAAAAAGGTTTAGCCGGAGCCGTCACCGGTAGTGAACAAGATAAAGAACGTGACGAAAGAGTACGATTTGTGAGTTTTCCCAAGGCGGAGTGCATTGATATTGATGCTCGTAAACAGCCACTCGACCTCACGTCATATCAAGGTGAACTCGATGCACTCTGGGAGGAATGTGGCGACCGACTATGTTGCATCATTACCGAGCCCTACCTCGGCGGCGGCGGTTCGCTGCATCCGCAAAAAGAATATCTGCAATTGCTACAACAATTCTGTCGCGACCATGATTTACTATTTATTTTGGACGAAATTCAAGCAAACTTTGGTCGCACTGGACCAATGTATGCGTTCACACATTACGAAGTAGAACCCGATATCGTATTGCTCGGTAAAGGACTCGCTAATGGTGTGCCAGCAAGTGCGGCTGTCGGGCGGCGCGACGTTTTTGAATGTCTGGATTATGGCGAAGCTTCGGATACATGGAGTGCGAATCCGCTTTCATCCGCCGCGGTCATCGCGACACTAGACGAATTTGAGCAAAACGATGTGATCGCCAAAGGCCTCAAATTATCTCAAGTTATCGAAGCAGGATTAGTGCGGCTAAAAGAGACACGGCTAATTGCTAACGTCCGCGGCGAGGGTTGTGTTTGGGGTATCGAATGTGCTGACTTCGGCGGCAAACCAAGTGACGATATTGCCAATGATATTATCCGCGCATGCTATCAAGGCGATGCGGACGGGCAAGCTATTCATTTGCTTGGAGCCCTAGCTGGTAACGTGATCCGTATCAGCCCGCCACTTACTATGAATGTCGAGGAATGCCAACAATATCTCGATGTGATGTATGACATCTGCCAGAGCTTGACCCAATAGTCGACCGGCAACCAAAAGCTAGAAATTTTCACTCACCGCTGATGCGAGTGGCTACTTTGACGTTGACCTTGTATGGTTTGCTATTGCGTAGCAACAGAAGTGAAACCTCACGACCAATGGGTGTTAAGCTGACTAAATTTGCTAGATGGTCATCATCTTCGATCATCGTTCCACTGTAACTCAACAGCACATCATCCGTTTGCAATCCCGCACGGTTCGCTGGTGATCCCTTAGTGATTCCCGTCACCCGTACACCGCGGGCGTGGCTCAATCCCAATTTTTTGGCCGACGTATTCGTAAAATCATGATCCATACGTATTCCTAGATATGCGTTGGCGATCGCACCGCCCGATTCCAAACGACGAGCAATCACCATTGCCATGTTGATTGGGATAGTGAAGCCGATTCCTTCGCTACCCCCGGAGCTACTAGCAATCGCCGTATTGATACCAATCACTTCACCACGCAGGCTCACTAACGGCCCTCCACTGTTGCCTGGATTAATCGAAGCGTCCGTTTGCATGAAATCCTGAATCATCACACCGGCAGTACCAAGTTTGAGGTCCCGCCGCCCTTTTGCCGACACGATACCATAGGTGATGGAATAACTCAGACCGAACGGACTTCCAATCGCCACCACAAAATCACCGATCTCCATCTTGCTACTATTGCCGACTCGAGCGGCAATCAATAGGTGCGATTCCTTAACAGTGACCAGCGCTATATCGCTCGAGGGATCGGAAGCGATTTTGAGGGGCGTCAACATGCGGCCATCTTCTAGTGATATTTTGACTCCATCAAGCACAGCCGGAAATACTACATGGCGGTTCGTCAATATATACTTTTTCGCACCTATCTCAATCGCAAATCCGGAACCCGCTTCTTCAACAGTGCGGCGAGAATTTTCTTCCACTAATTTGCGTGTTTGTATATGAACGACGCTCGGCTTGGCGAGCTTGACAACTTGTTTGAGAATATTGCGCTGGTCAAAGGCCGCCGCATCTTTTGCAAGTTGCTCGAACAACCGTGCTCGAGCATTGAGCGTCACCGAGACCGGTTGCTCTTGGGCTGATACGAAGCCGAAGTTGGTTAGGCTAAGCACTACACACAGAGTTGCGGCGCGACACCAGCAGCTATTCAATACAGGTAATCCTAGGCTGCTCGCCAGGTTCCCACCCCCCCATTTTTTCATGTATTCAATCTTCTTCGCTAGTGCAGGCTATTGATAAACTTCCGAATTCTCGTCAATGCCCCAATCTTCGCCATATATTTCCTTGTTCGTCTGGCAATCGATGCAATTCGTCGCATAGGGCAGTGCTTGCAAACGAGCTAGCGGAATAATTTTTTCGCAAATTTCGCAGAGCCCAAAACTTTCGGCTTGCATCTTCTCTAAGGCAATCTCAATTTGCCCCAACTCTCTATTCTCAACCTCGGCAAGTTGTGAATTAAGTTCGTTCTGAGCGGAGTCTAAAGCCACATCGACCGCATCGCCTGATGTTTCACGAAGATCGTTGAGATCGCTAAAGTCGCCAGCAAGCGCTTTGCGCATTGCATCCCGGCGTTTTACGAGAACCTTTTTAAGGTTTTTTATGGCATCTTTACGGGCCATTTGATTTTCCTCTTTTCAAACAGGTGCTTAAACAAAGATAGCCGGAAACTGTGTCATATCAGCGTTTACTATCGCAGTGCATACTAAACACGCGCGCAATACCGCCAAGATGGGTGAAATTCCGATTATTCCGGTTGTAGTGGAATAATCGACATTTAAGACCCGTTCAAAATAGGTTTTTTTAGCAGTTTTTAAGCGGATTTGGCCCAATTAACATTAGCTACACCCTGCGGAAGAACCCATTTTCTCCAATTCGGGCAATTCTGCGTCAGAAGCCCAGTTGCGGATCCAGATATCGTAAAACAGCTTGTTTCACTGCGGTTACATCAACCACTCGAGCAACTTCCATATTATTGGGCCACTGACGGTTGCTTCGCTGGTCGAACAACGTCGCGCCACGAGATAGTTCCCCGCCGACTTCGACCTGTCCAGCCATGGAAACCAGCTTGAACAGTTCAGGTTCCAGCACCTGCATCAATGCTACAACATCGTGAATATGAACGCTTTCCTGCCCCAATCGCTGGCGATAGTTACGATACAAATGTGGCAAAATTTTTCTCAACAAAAGTCCGATTCTAGATGTTTCATCCGGCAGTTCTCGTAGGAAATCAAGTGTGAAATGCACTTGCATCGTAATATCCAATGGTATCAATATTTTGTGTACCGGAGCGTCAAATACTTGCTGCGCGCTTTCTGGATCACAATAGACGTTAAACTCTGCCGCAGTCGTAATATTTCCAATGCCGGCAACACTACCACCCATCATGATAAGTTGGTCAACATTTTCAACAAACGCCGCATCACGTTGCATTGCTCG
>CAWVZW010000153.1:0-5807 GCA_963934735.1 uncultured Planctomycetaceae bacterium | reverse complement strand
AAAGCAGCGAAGCTCACTGCAGCGGATACCGTTACAGAAGCACATGGCGAACATGATCACGAACACGATCACGACGATGGCGATCACGAACACGCCGACGGTGACAAAGATGCCGACGGTGAACACGCCGACGGTGACGAAGATGCCGTTGTGAAAGACGCTGCGTCTGACGAGTAATTTCGATAACTAAAAGGCATTAGGAACAGGGCTCGTTGCCGCTTTGCAAAAAATGCAACGAGCCTTGAACCTACCTTTTATGAGGTGTACACAATGAACGATAAACAAGAAGCGAATCCTACATCGGAGACCTCCTCCACAAGCCTGCCGGGAATGAATTGGAACTGGTGGCTTTCGCGCTGTATCTCATCTGGTATGTTCCTAGCTGCTGCGCTGCTGGCAGGGATCTTGTTTCTGATTTCGATAGGCATCGCACAACGTGTTGGCTGGATCGAGGCTGCTCATGAATCCGAACGGGGCCACGCTGAACACTCCGAAACGGTTTATACCTGTCCGATGCATCAAAATGTTAGGCAGCCTCACGAAGGCCGCTGCCCCACATGCGACATGGAATTAGTCCCTGCAATTTCTGGAGCTGATTCGGGAGATTCCATCAGTGTCCTAATACCCCAAGCCAGCCGACGATTAGCAAATATTCAAACCGCAATCGCTACGCTAGATTCATTAAGTACTGAACTACACACGATCGGCTCGATCGAGGTCGATGAAAGCCGCCAAGCAACCATTGCGTCATACATTGACGGTCGTATCGAACGACTATTTGCGGACTATACCGGAGTATCAGTCGCTACTGGGGATCATTTAGCGGTGGTTTATAGCCCTCAGTTGTATGCAGCTCAAATCGAATATGCCGAATCAGGCAAGGCTTTGGCAAAGATGACGCCCAGCACCTTGAAAGTCATTCGAGAAACTCAAATCAAACTTGTTGCCAATTCACGACATAAGTTAGTCGAATTAGGCATGACCACCGAACAAATTGCAGAACTGGATGAAACCGGTATTGCCCAGTCACGACTTACGATCTATTCGCCACTTGGCGGCACAGTCACCGGTAAATTGACGCAAGAGGGAAAATACATCAAAGCTGGCGAGCCTATTTATCAGATTGCCAATCTTTCAACTGTGTGGCTCGTCCTCAAGCTATTTCCAGAAGACGCATCCCGCTTACGATTTGGGCAAACGGTCCAAGCAGAGATTGCATCCAAACCCGGCACGATTCTGCAGGGGCGAGTCGCTTTTATTGACCCCGTTGTAGACACCTCGAGTCGCACTGTTGGCGTGCGAGTCGAATTCGATAACACCAAAAAAGAATTACGCCCAGGTGATTACGCGCGAGCCACCATTGAAATACCAATAGGTACTACAGGTGATATTTACGACAAAGAACTTGCTGGAAAGTGGATCAGCCCAATGCATCCGCAAGTGGTCCGCGACACACCCGGGGATTGTCCAATATGTGGCATGGACCTTATTTCGACAAAAGAATATGGATTTAGCGACATACCAATCGATCAACCTAAATCAATTTCGATACCACGTTCCGCTGTTCTGTTGGCCGGCGACAATAGTGTGGTCTATGTGGAAACCAACCCTGGTCGCTTCGAAATACGTCGCGTCAAGTTAGGACAATTACTAAAAAACCGCGCGATCATTTTGACCGGAATATCCGCCGGTGAAAAAGTCGCGACGTCCGGTAACTTTTTGATCGATTCTCAGATGCAGCTCGCCGGAAATCCCAGCTTGATTGATGCGACAGTCGCCAAGATGATCTCCGCAAAAAACCTTCCGCTTCAGTTCGACCAATGGAGTGCTCGAAGCATAACCGGCGATGACGGTGAGCAATTGGAGCAATTGTACTTGGCGTATTTTGAGATTAAACGAAAACTGTCATCTGATAAAACGCCGACGAAAACGAGTATCCAAGCACTAAATGCGATTAGTACGGCACTAGAAAGTTCAGACACAGTTGATTGGACTGATGAAGAGAAAGAGTTGTTCTTACGCATCTCTCAACATTCACAAAACCTTCAGGATCTATCACTAGCTAAAGCCCGTGTTGAATTCAAATGGATCAGCCAAGCCATTACCCCCTTGGCGACCATGGCACGAGGAACCGCTAACTCTCAACCGTTTTATCATTTTTATTGCACGATGCTTAAAGAGGGACAAGGTGATTGGCTACAGAGCAACGACCTTTTGGCGAATCCTTTCCACGGTGCTGAGATGCTCCGCTGTGGTGATTTAATCAACGTGTTTGATGTTTCTGACACAACGACAGACGACAAAGTTGATGCGTCACCACCGGAAGAGCGGTAGAACATGCTGCGAGCCATCATATCATTCTGTATTAAAGAACGCCTAATCATGCTGTGCCTAACGGTACTAGTGATCGCTGGCGGCTGGTACAGTTTTCAAAAAACACCGATTGATGCCATTCCGAATATTGGCCAAAACCAAGTCATCGTTTACACATCTTGGCCTGGTCGATCTCCCAAAGATATTGAAGACCAAATTACCTACCCCTTGTCGGTCGCCTTGCTCAGTGTACCGGAAGCGGAATCGGTACGGGGAAAAAGTCTATTTGGGTATAGCTTTGTACAGGTCACATTCAAAGACAGCACCGATTTCTACTGGGCCCGCTCACGAGTCTCTGAGAAATTAAGCAGTGCCACGGCTAAACTTCCCACTGGCGTAACTCCGACTCTAGGCCCAGACGCGACAGGGCTAGGGCAAGTCATGTACTATATTCTTGAGTCGCCAAAAGACACAAATTTGGCCGATCTTCGCAGCCTGCAAGATTATGTCGTCAAATTTGAATTGGAAGCAGTCGACGGAGTAAGTGAAGTTGCCAGTGTTGGCGGGTATGTACGCGAGTACCAAATCGAAGTCGATCCGGACAAACTTCGCTTTCATCACATTTCTTTGAATCAGGTGATGACTGCTATCAAAGAATCCAACCAAGACGTCGGGGCGAAAACGGTTGAATCGGGCGGTATGGAGATGATCATACGCAGTCGAGGATTTATTGGAACAGACCAAGATGTCGACCAAGCGATTATCGATATCGAACAAACCGTGATTAGATCAGAAGACGGTCTGCCTACTCGCATCCGCGATGTTGCCACCGTACAAATTGGCCCGTCCTTTCGTCGCGGAGCGTTAGATGTTAACGGCAGCGAAGCGGTAGGAGGCATTGTTACCATGCAATTTGGTAATAATCCACAGGCCGTTATTAAAGAGGTGAAAAAGAAAATCGCTCAAATAGAGCCGAGCTTGGACGGTGTCAAAATAAACGTCATCTATGATCGTTCGGGGTTAATCAATGAAACAATCGCAACGCTGACTACCGTTCTCAAAGAAGAAATTATTATCACAGCAATCGTGATTTTACTTTTCTTGCTCAACCTAAGAGCAAGTATCGTGGTAGCAATCACGCTCCCGATCGCTGTGCTGATCGCCTTCATTGGTATGTACGTTTTTAATATCGACGCCAACATTATGTCGTTAGCTGGTATCGCTATCGCCATTGGAACCATGGTTGATATGTCGATTATTGTGTCCGAGGCAATCTATAGCCATCTGGCTGATTGGGAAGATAAAGGTCGGCCTGGCGGAAAATCTGCAAGATTGACCATTATCATCGAGGCGACAATGGAAGTCTCACCTGCTATCGTGACCGCAGTGATGACAACCGTCATTAGCTTCCTTCCTGTTTTCCTGTTGACCGGACGAGACTACAAATTATTTGCACCACTTGCGTGGACCAAGACCTTTTCACTCGTCGCCGCCTTGATCGTCGCCGTAACTCTGGTTCCGCTATTAAGCCGGATGATGCTCACCTCGGCACGGTTGAAGGCAAAAATGCAGTGGCTAGCTGTGTTGCTTTGCACGGTTACCGCTGGGGTATTGAGTTATGGGTTTCGACAAACGCTTCCGGCGATTATCCCCGATAGCCCTGGGCTGTCAGCAATCCTGATTGGTCTAGGTGGCGGAGCGATCGTGTTTTGGATGATCAATGAAAAGCTACGTCCACTCAATCAAAATCCAGTTAGCCGTTTCATCTTATTCGTTTATGAACCCACATTACGCTTTTTCCTCGCTCGTAAATTCCTATTTCTCTCCGCCCCCTTTGTCCTCATGGGGCTCGGATATGGCGCATGGCTCGGCATCGGCCAGCAGTTCAAGTCGCTCGAAAGAGGACTGGGATTTTTTGGGGTGTCGGCCGCAGACCTGCCCGGGTATGGCAAAACCAAAGAAATGATGCAAGGGCTTAAATCGGATGATTGGATTGCGCTCGATGAGGGCAGCTGGTTCTATATGCCAACGCTGTATCCAGCTGCGAGTTTATCGCAAGCTATGGAAGTGCTACAGACACAGAACACGCTGATCAAGAGAATTCCCGAAGTTGAAAATGTACTTGGAAAAATTGGCCGTGCCGAATCCGCATTGGATCCCGCGCCAGCTGCCATGATCGAGACCTACGTCATGCTCAAACCTATTGACCAATGGCGAGCGGGAGTGACGTCTCGAGATATCTGGCAGGAAATTAATCAAGTGGCAACGCTGCCAGGTTTAACTCAGGCATCAGAATTGCAGCCGATCCAAGGCCGCGTGGTGATGCTACAAAGTGGTATTACGGCGACGATGGCGATCCGTATCTATGGCGATGATTTAACACAGTTGTCAGCGGCTGCAACTGATATTGCGGACTTCCTGAAAACCGTGCCGGAAATAAAACCGAAGACGATTAGCCCCGATATCATATTGGGGAAACCGTATGTTGAATTTGATGTGAACCGTGATACAGCAGCTCGGTTTGGTATGTCAACCACGATGGTCAATCAAGTGATTTCGGCAGCGCTCGGTGGGACAACAATTACCCAAACCGTTGAAGGGCGAGAGCGGTACGCAATCCGCGTGCGCTACCAACGAAATTTGCGGGAACAACTGGATGAATATAGTCGCCTCCCCGTCGTCACCCAATCAGGTGAAACAGTACCGCTGGAAAACTTGGCCACCATGAATACGACTTGGGGGCCTAGCGGTATCAGTAGTGAAGACGCCCGTTTAGTTGCACATGTTTCATTTTCACCTACAGGTATACTTGGAGATGTGGAAACGGCACAAGCGGTTGAAGACCGATTAAGAGCTGCCCAACAGGCACAAACACTAATTATCCCGCCTGGCTATTCGTTTAAAGCAGTTGGATCGTTTCAGAATCAAGTCGAAGCCAACAATCGGCTCTTGTGGGCAATACCGATTGTTGTGATCGTTAATCTGTTTATCATCTATCTACAATTCCGACACATTCCAATTTCACTAGCAGTGTTTTCAGGTATCCCCGTTGCCTTTGCGGGGGGGATGTTAGCGCTCGCCTTTAACTCGATCGAAATCAACACGGCTGTCTGGGTTGGATTCATCGCCCTGTTTGGCATTGCTGTCGATGATGGGATTGTTATGGCGACTTATCTCAATCAAATATTCACACGGAAAAAACTAACATCAGCTCAAGATATTCGCGATGCAACCGCTGAAGCGGGGATGAGACGTATCCGCCCCTGTTTGATGACTACATTTACGACCATTATCGCATTGATTCCTGTGGTTATTGCAACAGGACGCGGAGCGGATGTTGCCAGTGCAATGGCCTGGCCAGTAATCGGTGGAATGACTATCGAACTGCTGACACTATTTATGGTTCCCGTTGTGTATTCAGGTTACAAGGAATTCAAAATGAACTTAGGACTGAAGGATCGCCATTGGGAAGTCGGCCGTTCTTAGCGTTCATC
>CAWVZW010000152.1:0-5866 GCA_963934735.1 uncultured Planctomycetaceae bacterium | reverse complement strand
ACATTTGATACCGTGCCCAAAGCACCGCATCGTTTTGGCCAAGCCAAGGCAATGATTTCATTGTGGATGCAGGGTGGTCCAAGCCAAGTTGATTTATTTGATCGCAAACCCGAACTGGAGCGACTTGATGGCGAAACATTTCCGGGGGAAATAAAATACGATAACGCCGCTCAGGCCAGTTCGAAACTACTGGCAAGCCCCTGGAAGTGGCGTCGATATGGTGAATCGGGAATGGAGCTTTCCGAGTTGATTCCACATATGGGTTCGATTGCGGATGATATTACGCTGATCCGCTCGATGCGTACAGGCGTCAATAATCATGGCCAAAGTATTCGTGCTATGAATACTGGAACGACGATAGCGATGCAACCGGCATTAGGAAGCTGGTTTTCCTATGGCCTCGGATCTGCTACGAACAGTTTGCCATCCTATTTGGCACTCATAGATCCAGGTCAACTGCCAGTTGACGGAATCGCAAATTGGAATAATGGCTATCTACCTTCTGTCTTTCAGGGCACGGTAATACGACCGACAGAACCACGGATTTTGAATCTTACACCACCCAAACGCCTCGTGGGGAAACCGCAACAACAACTGCTAAGTTATCTAGAACGACTTAATCAGCAACATCTCTCGAAAAAACCAGGTGAACGAGATTATCAAGCACGTATTAATATGTACCAACTGGCGTCGCGGATGCAGACGTCGGCCGTGGAGGCTATGGACCTAAGTCAAGAAACCGCGGAAACGAAAAAGCATTACGGTATGGACGACCCAGACACCAAAGATTTTGGAGCACGATGTTTGATCGCGCGGCGACTAATTGAGCGAGGAGTTCGCTTTGTGCAAGTGTTTACGCAGAACCAGTTTTGGGATCATCACGGTCGGATTAGGACTAGTTTGCCAGCGGCTTGTAAAAAAGTTGACAAACCATCGGCCGCACTGGTAAGCGATCTTAAGCGTCGGGGGATGCTCGATGAAACGATCGTACATTGGGGCGGTGAAATGGGCAGATTGCCCGTCATTCAAAACGATACCGGTGCAACCAATGTCGGCCGTGACCACAATACGAATGGGTTTAGTATGTGGGTTGCCGGCGGTGGATTCAAAGCGGGTCATGTACATGGGATGACCGATGAGTTTAGTCATCAAGCGGTTGAGCAAATCGTAAACCACTATGACTACCACCATACATTGATGCATCTATTTGGATTAGATCACCAGCGACTGACGTTTGAACATAATGGACAAAGCCGCAAGTTAATTGAAACAGATAAAAGTCAGCTCGTAACGGAGTTAATTGCTTGATTTAAGGATGAAAAATAATAGGTAATAAGTAAAAAATGACCAAACCCCCCCATATTAGGGCCGTTTTAGTGTGTTGTATTTATATTTGGGTGGTACTGGAGCAGGATTCTTCTAGTTGATAATTTAGTCCTTTGATAAAATGTACGATATGAAGGACAAGTGTTTAAGCCGTAGCTTAGCGGGTAAATAATAGAGTGGGTGAATAATAGAGCGTTTGGACAACGAATAAAACCAATTAAGGGTAGCTAGCCAATGGCAGTAGAACATCAAATAGATCAATATTGTGACGGTGTAAATCGCCGCAGTTTTTTGCAGATCGGTGCCCTCGGAGGCCTCGGATTGTCACTGTCGACATATCTCAAGCAGGCCGCTGCGACAACCAATAAATCGCCCACAAATTGCATCTTGATTTGGACTCGTGGCGGTACAAGTCACCATGACACTCTAGACCCCAAACCAGATGCTCCTACGAGCGTTCGCGGCGAATACGATGTCATAGACACGGCAATCCCTGGAGTCAAATTTACAGAGATTTGTCCGAACCTTGCAAAGCATGCCGACAAGTTTTCGGTTTTACGTGGTTGGAATCCACGCAACGGAAGCCATGGAACTGCCGACCAATATGTGATGAGTGGTCGCAAATTCAATCAGGCGGTGGCCTATCCAACCTTTGGCAGTGTGATGAGCCACTATCACGGATTCCGTACAGCGATGCCGCCATTTATTCAACTAGGCACAAATGTAGACCGTCGATTTGGTGGTGGCAGTTCCGGCATCCTGGGTTTGGAGCACATGCCATTTGAAATCGATGCGGATCCCAATGCTGAGAAGTTTAATGTGCGGGATATCACTCCGCCAACCGGCGTATCCTTTGCACGAATCGATCGGCGCAAGAGTGCCTTGGCGCGGCTTGACGCGTTGCAACGTAACACGGACATACAACAGACGGCCTTTGCGGCTCTCGACGAACATTACGAAGCGGCCATCAACATGATCACCGCGCCGGAAACCAAACAAGCATTTGATTTAGAAAAAGAAGATACCAAGTTACGGGAAGCCTACGGCAAAAACCGTTTTGGTCAAAGTTGTTTGTTATCGCGGCGACTAATCGAAGCCGGTGTTCGATTCGTCACGGTTACCGATGGCGGTTGGGACACGCACTCCAACAATTTCAAAGGCCTAAAAGCACGCATTCCACCAGTCGATCAAGGTTTGCCACAATTGCTGATTGACCTGGAAGACCGCGGGATGCTCGACACAACATTAGTTTGTTGGTTCACCGATTTCGGACGCACCCCGAAAATCAATTCCGCGAGTGGGCGTGATCATTGGTCGACAGCAGGATTTGCTGTGATGGCTGGTGCCGGCATACCAGCCGGTACGATACTCGGCGCGACAGATGCCGAAGGCGGATACGTTTCGAAAGATGAATATTTTACGGACGATATTGCTGCGACCGTATACAGTAAATTAGGCTTGCCAACAGACTTAATCGCCAACGCACCCGATGGTCGCCCGGTACGTCTTATCGAAGGCCGCCCAATTAGGGAGTGGGCATAGTGTCCAGAGCAGATTTAATAGGTATCCGAATTCATGTTTAAACTCACGGGAAATTCAACAACCCATTGCGATGGAGTTACGCGGCGCGAATTCTTGACCGCCGGTTCCGCGGGTGTTCTCGGGTTGAGTTTAGCAGATTTACTGCGGGCAGAGGCAGCGGCAGGTGTTGGATCGTCTAACAAAGCCATCGTCAATATTCATCTGGATGGTGGTGCTCCGCAGATGGATACGATTGACATGAAGCCAGAGGGCCCGCGCGAGACACGGGGCGAGTTTCAGCCAATTTCAACCTCTGTAGCGGGCATTCAAATTAGTGAACTGTTACCGAACATGGCTGCTCAAGCAGAGGATTTTGCTTTCATTCGTAGTCTGATTGGTTCGGCAGGTCGACACGATGCATTTCAATGCCAATCAGGATTCAATGCCAACGAAAAATCTAGCATGGGTGGACATCCAGCTGTGGGTTGTGTGCTGAGTAAGATACTTGGCCGAGTGTCCGACCCGGCACCAACGTTTGTTGATCTAATGCAAGGCCGCCCTTTGGTTCGTAACAGCGCTCGCCCAGGGTTTTTAGGACCCGCCTACAAACCGTTTCGGCCGGATTTGTCGAGCATGTTTGATCGTCCTTTAGAAACGGGGATGAAAGGCGAATTAGCGAGACTAGGTTCCAATCACACCACTAGCTTGTCACTCAATGCCGAACTCAACGCGGATCGGCTACATGACCGCAATTCGTTGCTTAAGAGTTTGGATTCGATCCGCCGCGAGGCCGATAGCAGTGGCATGATGGATGCTATGGATCGGTTTTCGCAACAAGCAACGGGCATCCTTCTGTCGGGCACATTCGCCGATGCATTAGATTTGTCCAAAGAAGATCCCAAGATGGTGTCACGTTACACGCCAGTTCACGCTGCCGCGGGCTATCGAAATGCCACGGCGGATGAACCAAAAGCCGCACTGAAACTATTGATCGCTCGACGATTAATCGAAGCTGGGGTGCGGTGTGTCAGTGTTACGTTTAGCGATTTTGATACCCACAGCAAAAACTTTAGTCGCATGCGATATACATTGCCAATCGTCGACCATGCAATTGTGACGTTTATAAATGATCTGAAAGCTCGCGGTATGTTCGATGACGTATCCATTGTCTTGTGGGGCGAATTTGGACGATCACCGAAAATTAATGAAAATGGTGGGCGTGATCATTGGCCTCGAGTTAGCCCCGCGATTATGGCCGGTGGCAAAATGCGGGGTGGACAAGTGATTGGCGCGACGGACCGCACCGCTGGTGAAGCCACGAGTCGACCAGTGAACTATCAAGACGTTATGTACACGCTTTACCACAATCTTGGTATCACCGCGGATCGAGTGACGATTGACGATCCAACGGGACGGCCAACATACCTATTGGACCAAGGTTCACTGATTGATGAATTAGTTTAACGGGTATGTGGTATTGTGAAGGCGAGCTGGGGTTTGCAAATTAGAAATATTTTGAGGGGAAATAGGTCATGCGTTGGTGTTATTTTTTACTATTGGGGATGTCAGTGACCTTTTCAGCATCCGCGGCTGAGCGATCCGACTTTAAGTTAACATTGCGATCGCAGGCGGCAACGTCGGATGAAAACATTCGCTTTCAGGCGCGCTATGACCAGCAGCAATGGAAAGCCAGCGAAACCGCAGTGATCGTTTGCGATATGTGGAATCTTCACCACTGCCTGAATGCAACTCGCCGTGGCACAGAAATGGCTCCCCGCTTGAATCAGCTGCTTATCCAGTCTCGTCGACAGGGCGCTCTCATTATCCATGCACCAAGTTCCTGCATGGAGCCCTATAAGGACCATCCAGCGCGAGCTAGAGCATTGAATGCTCCAGCGGCCAGTAATTTACCCGCCGAAATCGGAAAATGGTGTTACAGCATTCCCTCCGAAGAAAAAGGTACCTATCCAATAGATCAAACTGATGGTGGCGAAGATGATGACTTAGAGGAGCATGCTGCTTGGGCCAAGAAACTAACGGGCATGGGACTCAACCCGCGTAGTCCATGGACAAAACAAACAGATTTGGTCGACATCCTTGATAAAGATGTGATTAGTGACAATGGCGAGGAAATTTGGAATGTATTGCAACAAGCAGGAATCAAGAATGTTGTGCTTGTCGGTGTGCATACAAACATGTGTGTGCTGGGGCGACCTTTTGGGTTACGCCAAATGGCACAAAACGGGATGAATGTAGTGCTCTGCCGTGATTTGACTGACACGATGTACAACCCAAAGATGAAACCGTTTGTGAGCCATTTCACGGGAACCGATTTAATCGTTGAGCATATTGAAAAATGGGTTTGCCCGACGATAACGAGCGATCAAATTCTTGGCGGAAAACCGTTTGTGTATGCAACAGATACCAGAAAACATGTTGTGATCTTGATTGCCGAACGTGAGTATCGAACCAATGAATCATTGCCGCGATTTGCTCTAGAGCATCTGGGGAAAGATTATAAAGTGACGATTGTTCATTGTGACGAGGATGGCCAAGGCGAACGCAATGCTTTACCCAATTCGCTCCCAGCAATCACACAGGCGGATTTACTACTAATTAGTATTCGCCGTCGAGTTCTTCCACAGGATCAATTACAGGCAGTCCGACGGCATATTGAAAATGGCAAACCAGTGGTTGGTATTCGAACAGCGAACCATGCGTTCTCCTTGCGCGGCGAATCGCCACCGGAAGGACTCGTGGCTTGGGAGAAATTTGATCAAGAAATCTGGGGAGGCAATTATGCGAATCATCACGGTAACGGTAAAACGACAACCATTGCGGCGCTTTGCGAACACGAAATTCTTAATGGTGTTGACCTGCAAAATTTCACCACGATAGGGTCGCTGTATCAAGTGAACCCGTTGGCAAGTTCTACACAGGCGATATTGTCCGGTACAATTCCTGACAAACCGATGGAACCGATCGCCTGGACGAATAAGACGATTTTTGGAGGGCGAGC
>CAWVZW010000151.1:0-5889 GCA_963934735.1 uncultured Planctomycetaceae bacterium | reverse complement strand
TACCCAAGCAACCATTGACGGTCAACTCTTGCAAATCGGAAAGTCCAGCAAGATGCTCCAACCCGACATCCGTAAGCTTGGTGCAATTGTCCAAATATAAATTTTTCAATAACGTTTTGTTCTTTAAATGACTCAGCCCTTCATCAGTGAGGTTAGCACAATCTGCCAAATTCAGTGTTTGCAGTTTTGGCAACGATTTAACTACCGACAAGCCTTGCCCCACCAAATTGGGAGTGCTCCACAAATTAAGCTCCTCTAACATCTTCATGTCCTGTAAATTCTCCAAGCCTTCGTCGGAGAAATTATCGTTGTCGCCGAGGTTTAAATAGGTCAAGCCAATATTCCCTCGTAGATTAATCAAACCTTCATCCGTCAAGGCACCGATGCATCCCAAATTCAAATAATTTAAATCCGGCAAGTCTTTGAGAGACTCTAGACTCTTGTTCGTCAGAGCCATGCAATAAAAAAGGTTGAGCGTCTGCAATCGTCCCTTGCCTTTGAGATTGATCACCGCAACATCTTCCAGCTGAAACGATTCCATCATGTCCAGATGGTCTAACGAGGTCGGGATTTCAATCTCGCCACCTTTGAGCGGCCAATTAAATCCCATCTCCAAACGTTTGAGTTTGCTGAGCTTCATGAACAGCGGGTTGTAGCCTTTTGCCGTAAGACTGAAGTAGCCAAACAGGCCAAGGAATTCCAACGACGTCATTCCCTCCAAATGCTTCAATCCTGCATCGGTGACGTTTCTGTTTGCACCCCAGACGCGACTACCGTTGAGATTCAAATACTTAAGTAAAGTCAAAGGTGCCAAAGGGGCTAGTTCGGCATCCGTTAGATTCCCTCCAGTATTTGAAATATCCAAATATGTCAAACGCGTCAAATTTTGTAGCCCTTCACTCGTGAAGCCGCGAATATCTTTCACCTCTAATTTCGTTAGCTCGGGAAGGTGCTGCAACAGGGCATAGACTTTAGGTAATTGGACGCGAGTGGAGCTAATGTTCAAACTCGTCAGATGCTCCAGACGAGAAATCGATGCGATACCCTGTTCGGTGATGCGATGACATCTGCTGAGATTAAGCGATTTCAGTTGCGACAACTTCGCCACGTGAGAAAGCCCAGCGTCCGACAAACGATGACAGCCCGTGAGATTCAGTTTCGTCAAACCCTCTGCCGTGCAAATACGTTCGAGATCATTATCTGTAAGTTCAGTTCCCAATTCCGCTAAGCGTAATTCTGCCTCCTTGATCGTTAGGGCTTGGCTGGCGATTTCCGCTTGCGACAAGGCGTTGGCAGCGGTGGGGCCCAAGCCGATGGCGAGGGCCACGGCATAGAACGCTACTGCAAAATATGGGAAGGTTTTTCTCACACTAAAAGCTCGTTCAAAGGACCTTGTTGATTTTCCACTTTGCCTAAAGCCATATCCGGCTGACCAAAGAGATCTCGCGGACTTCCCGCTAAATGACACAAAGTCGTAAACCAATTACAAATCGTGTGATGATGGTTACCGGTGCCATAGTGGGGATAGGCCAGATAGCGACCCTTGCTTTTGAGTTTTCCATCCAGATTGCCCAGCACAAACATCGGCCACTCAAAACCAAAAGAATGGTGATTGGCCGAATTGTCGCTGAGGTAAACAATCAGGGTGTTGTCCAGCATCGTGCCATCCCCTTCGGGAATCTGGCTGAGTTTGTCGGCCATTGAGGCAATTAGTTCGATGTGAAAGGTTCGAATCGCGTTGCGGCAGTCTTGCGAAGAAAGCGTCGCATAGCCGGCACCGTGGCCGATGGCATGGACGTTGTTACCAACGCCGATTCCAGAATAAACAGAATCGAGTCCGTCGGCATGTACGGTCACTACATTCGTCAGGCCGGAGATCAACGCCGCCGAAGCCATATCGAAATGGGCTTCGAGGTGGTGCGTCCTGAAGCGAGAAGTGTATTTGTCATCAATTTCAGGCGCGTGCTCTTGCAACACTTTCTGCATGGACACGAGCTTGATTCGTCTGTCTCTCAAGGCTTCAAACCCATCGAGGTAGTGTCCCAGTTTCTCTTGTTCTTGGGCGGGCAAGTTCTTCTGCAACTTCACGATGTCCTTAGACATGGTATCGAGGACGTTACCGGTCCGCAAATATTTTTTCTTGAGATCGCCACCTTCCAAAATGCTGCCAAACAGATTTTCAAAGGCACTCATGGGATTTTGCTGAAAAGGCAACTGCTGCCCTTTTCCCTTTGCCGAAATCGATGGGAACGTTGTACCTTGACTGCCCTCGCCCATCTTGAAACCAAGGTGGTTGAACACCGATGGGAATTTTTCTGAGAGAAATCCATCAATCGTGGCGTGCAACGGCGGCGTATTGGCCGCGGCCTTGTAGCCTCCCAACGCCCCATAAAACGCGCTATGACCTGCCAGTGTCATTCTGCCGCTGAGCCCCTGGATAATCGTGAGTTTATCTTTGAAGGGCTCCAAAGACTTCATACAGTCCGCTAGAGTTTTATCGGCAAGCGGCTCATCAACAAGCTTGTCCCCGCCGTGCTTGAGTCCCACCGGATTGAGATACTCGGCTTGCAAGCCACTACTCTTCACGACAAACACGAAACGCTTGGGAAGTTGTTGCCCAGTCCCTCCGTGGGCCATCTTGAGATGCTGCATAAACGGCGAGAGCGCGACAGCTCCCGCGCCCATGGTCATGCCTTTTAAGGCGCCTCTGCGATCGATCATGTTCTTTTACTTCCGATATAAAAACGAGTCTGAAGTGAGTAACGCGACTAGTAGTTCTTTGAAACTGCCGTCATTTTCAACGTATGCTTTTTCCATTGCGATCAGCGTTTGCGAGTCGCTCAACAATTCATTGCGTCCCATCCAATAACGAAAGACGTGACGGATAAAACTCTGACGGACCAAATCCGATTTTGCCAATCGCTCCATCATCTCACGAACATCGCTCACGTCGCCATCGAGCGCTGCTACGCCGGTGTGCCTGATGCCGCCGAGCGTGTTGACCGGCTTTTCTTTTTCCAGAGACCGCCAACGACCTACGTGATTATAAGCCTCGAAAGGCATACCCAGCGGATTCATCTTTTTATGGCAGCGCCAACATTCATTGGCATGCACCACACTGAATCGCTCCCGCAATGTTTTGCTTTCATCATCGGGAATTTGAGCATCGACCGTGATCGGCACATCCATCACGATTCCGGCCAGAAGTTTTTCCCGAATCCATTTACCACGGCGAACAGGGTCGTTGTCAAAATTACCGCTGTGGGCCACCAACCAACTAGGCTGTGTGAGGATGCCACACCGCTCATTCTTCGGAGCGAGAAAGACCTTTCCATTTCGGCGGATAGATTCTTGATCGCTCTCTTGTTTGTTGTAAGCCTGCTCAAAAGGATCCAAGTTGTAACTCTGCAGATGGTGCGTTTCACGATACCCTTCTTCGCCGCGTGCTCGTTGAATTTGATCTGTGGGATTCGTTCCGTTCCAGTAACTGGCAATCACCTTGTTCGTGGTCAACAATTCATAGAGGACATTTTTGTCTTCCGCCAAAATATGCTGGATCAGGCTATCCGTGTCATACTCAAACTGGAACGCGCTGCGGTCTGTGAACTGTTTGAATTCGTTTCGATCCTTGAATTTATCAACATCCTTAAAAACTTCGGCAGCTTTGTAGTAGCCAAAATACTCACGGAAAAACTGTAGGATGCGTGGATTGGGCGTACTCAAGTACGTCCGATTGTGATTGGTGAGCCATCCGTTTTGCTTGGCGTCGAGCATACGTCGCACCACGCGTTCGACATCGGCTTTCGTCTTCAACCTACCGCCCTTCATTTCTTCTACGAGAAAGCTGTGTCTAGCTGCCCACGCAGGATTTGGCGTCGACATTGTTTTCTTGACCGGTGCTTCGCTGTCTTTCGTGTACACATCAACCGTTTCGATTTCATCGATGCCATACGTCGGTTTGTTCTGCAACGCATAGTTCAGTGCATGGGCCAATTCATGCGATGACAACAATCGACGACCATGCGAGTCCACTTCTCCAAGTCCCAATTCCATGCGATACACGAACTCAGGAGACAAGGCCACATAAATCAGCACCGCCTGTAGCGCCATCGTGTTACCTAACTCCGCATTCGTTTGGAACACCTCGCTCCAATAATGCTCATACTCGTTGGCCACTGGCGGTCGACGAAAGAACAAAGCGAACACAACGTCCAGCGCCTGATCAAAATTCGCCCTTTCAATCTCACCTTTCGTATTGATTATTTCCTGGAAGATGACCGGAATCCGTCCGCGATATTCATTTGCGGAGGTCGTCACGCCTCCCACAAACATCGCTTCATTATTTCCAGTACGGCTTCCTTTGTTTTTAATTTGCGTGACAATACGAACTTTCTGCCCAAGGGTTAAAATCTCTGCCATCGTTTCCGCATTGACCATCAGCGCTTCTAACGAAGACTGGTCTGCCACGATGGATGCATAATCGGTGAATCCAGACGCGTGATGGACAAATTCAAAAAAGGGATTCGCGTATTTGGCATCGGCAAAATACCGGTGGGCCAGAAGTTTGCCTTTGTGGGGACCTTGTTCAATCAGATGGTTTCCCGTCCCGCCAATCTTGATGCTATACCACGGCGCCCGTCCGTAAGCGTTTTTCCAAATCGCATCATAGATAATCGGCCGCTGCCGCCATAATCGAGCGGGAGTGTAAGGAGCATCCGTGACCGTGCCATCGAACAACATTTGATGGTCGACGTAGTTGCCAAACTGCGGCAACAGCATTTTCTCATCCAAGTTGAAACCGCGATCAAATCGCATGAGCTCCGCTTCGACTCGCTGTAAGAACCGAGTCTTGACCGCTGGCGACGGTTGTTGCTCACTTTCACTTGGTGGCATTTCAGAAAACTGAACTTGAGCGAAAATATCGTTCCACAATTTAGCGGTTTGATCATCGGCCAAGTCGTGTAAAACCGTATCCAAACGTAAGTCGCCTTCTTGCGTTTGGGCGCCATGACACTTAACGCAATATTTCTTTAAGAATAATGTCGTCTGTGTTTGGAACACGTCATGGTCCAGCAGTTCCGCTTCGCTATCTTCGCCAGTCGTACTGGCAGGCTCGTCAGAAAACACCTTCGCTGAGTCGCACAGGCCGTTGAAAAAGAGAGCGGACCAAACAACTGTTCCCAGTATTAAAAACGGCATACAGAAGCGGGTGTTGCGTCGGAAATCCATGGTGCTATTTTAGCCTGCCAGCCCTGTCATGAAAACACTCATTTTAGCCCGGCTTAATCTTGTTGGAAAACTCTTACGGTGTGATTGCCGGCGGTCGCTTACCGTATTTGGCTTCGTATAGATTCGCGAATTTATCGGCACGGCTCGCATCACATTTAAAGCACTGAGACTCCGCGCGGTTGTGCTCTTCGCACCAGTCGCCAGCGGCTTTGAATTCCTTCGCCGCTTTTGCACTACACATGCTGCATTGGTCTTCCGGAATTCCATGGGCAGTGCACCACCAACCGGAATGATCATCCACAACATTAGTAACCGACTCAACTTGCTCACCGGTCAAGTCTTCCTCAGCGGCACAGCCACTAAGCAGAACAGCAGCACCCACAAACCCAAGCACCAATTTTGAAAATACAAATTTACTGGTTAACGTCATGACTCGTCTCCTTAAAATAATTTTTAATTGTGCGTTTCAACGTCTATTTGGCCCGGCCACCACATATAGAGCACTCGTAATACTAACAAAGACGCAGCACACGAGCTAATAACGCCTCCTATCACAACCGTAGCCAACGGCTGTTGAACTTCCGCTCCCATTCCCGTGTTCAACGCCATCGGTACAAAACCTAAACTGGCAACTAGGGCAGTCATCAAGACTGGTCGCAG
>CAWVZW010000150.1:0-5927 GCA_963934735.1 uncultured Planctomycetaceae bacterium | reverse complement strand
GCGTCCCAAACAGTGTGAATATACATGCATATCCCATCTCAGATACCGAGCACAAGCTACAGCAGCAGATCGATGCTCTTTTTATTGATGCCCCCTTAAGCGAAATACTGGAATCTCTGGGCAGTAAGCTCGATGTTCAGTTCTATATCGATGAGCGTGCTCTACTTGAGGTTGGAATGGACAGGGATACTCCCGTAAGTCTGGATTTAAAGAACGTTAAAGCCGAACTAGCATTTGAGATGATGATGAAACAAATCGGTCTGGTCTGTTTTGTATATCACGATCTTGTCCGTGTGACGACTCCAGAGGCCGCGGAGAATGATCTGGTATTGCGAGTTTACTCATGTGAGGATTTTCTTGACCCGACAGATCGGACCCCACGTCGCCGTCAGCAAAATCAAACTCAATCAAAAGTATGGGGAGGAGGTTTGCATACAAGTGCCCCTTCTCGAAATAAGGGACTTGGCAATCTGATTGACGTCATTCAAACCAATATCGGCCGAGATAGCTGGGAGGTTGTTGGTGGCGCAGGAGTCATTCAAAATTTCTATGAAATGCTGGTTGTTGCCCAGATTCCGTCAATCCACCGCGAAGTGGAAACACTGCTGAGTGGTTTACGAACGGCAAAAAGGCCTAAACGTGGCACTCTGTTTCATTCCCGCTAATTCCACATGCGGTCTGTAGTTGCTATCGCTTCCGCCAACAGAACTGTTTAAAATTTCGCACGAGATTGAAGTGCCTACTGAGAAGTATGCCGTGCTAAAATTACGTGACAGTGGTACTTCCTACTCACTTCACTGACAAAATACATCTTTAAATTGGTTCTTTAAAACGACATGACACATCAACACTTCAAATATTGCTCACTCGCGTTGCTTCTCTTTGCGGTTTATTGTGTAGGGATCGCATCCCCAGTACAGGCGGCGCGACCCAATGTAATCGTCATCATGAGTGACGATCAGGGCGGTGGTGACTACGGCTTCCTTGGTAACAAGGTAATCCGCACGCCTGAGCTTGACGCGATGTACCAGCGAAGCGGCATGCTTAGTAAATTCTATGTCAGTCCGGTTTGCGCTCCAACCCGCGCCAGTCTCATGACGGGTCGATACAACTACCGCACGCGGTGCATTGATACTTATGTCGGTCGGGCGATGATGGACGGGGACGAAATCACTATCGCTGAGATTCTTGGCGAGGCGGGTTATCGCACCGGCATCTATGGCAAGTGGCATCTAGGCGACAACTATCCGTTGCGTCCGATGGACCAAGGCTTTCAGGATTGTCTCGTCCATCGTGGTGGCGGCATCGGACAACCTTCCGACCCCATCGGCGGCGAAGGCAAATACACAAATCCGACGCTTTTCAAAAATGGTGTTGAAACAACTATGCAAGGCTACTGCACCGACATTTATTTCGATGCGGCGATGGAGTTCATCGAATCGTCAGTTGCAGCAAATGAAAACTTCTTCACGTACATTGCCACCAACGCGCCGCACGGACCATTCCATGATGTTCCAGAAGAACTATATCAGGAATATCTCAAGGTCGACTTCAAACCGATCCTCATAAACAAAAACATCCAATCCGGCCGATTGAAAACTGAAACAGACAAGCTAGCGCGGATTGCCGCAATGATTACTAACATCGACGAAAATGTCGGGCGACTGTTCCGGCAACTCGACTCACTTGGAGTCCGGCAGAACACAATCGTAATCTATCTGAACGATAACGGACCCAACTCGATGCGTTATGTGGGTAATATGCGTGGCATGAAGGCGCATGTCGACGACGGTGGCATCCGCTCACCACTATTGTTTCACTGGCCAGCGAAAGTCGATTCCGATAAAACGTCCGATGCGCTCTGTGCACACATCGACGTGTTGCCAACTATCCTCGACGCCTGTGAAGTGAAAGCACCCGCGGACCATAAAATTGACGGCAGAAGTTTCTTACCGTTGTTAACCGCTGACAACACCAAATGGCCAAAACGACAGGTTGTCCTGCAAACCCACCGAGGAAACAGACCCCAAAAGTACCATCATTTTTCGCTACACGAAGAACCTTGGAAATTGGTCCATCCCAGCGGCTTCGGCAAAGAAAGTTTCACGGGACCGCCACAGCTTCAACTTTATAACTTGAGTAAAGACCCTCGGCAAGAGAACGACGTTTCCGCAGAACACCCGGAAGTCTTCAAGCGGCTGATACAAGGTTACGAAGATTGGTTCGCTGATGTCAGTTCGACACGTCCGGACAACTACGCCCCACCGCGCATTGTCATCGGAACAGACCACGAAAAACGTTCCGTGCTGACTCGTCAGGACTGGCGGCATGCCTCGGGAAGGCCTTGGGCATCTGACTCCAACGGCTTCTGGCTGTTAGAGGCCCCTGAAGCGGGTGGATACGAGGTCGAACTGATTTTCAAAACCGCTCATTCGGCTGGTAAAGTGACGATCACTGCGGGTTCCGCGAAAATCCAATTCGACCTTCCAGCGAGCAAAGCCGGCAGTTTCCTTAAAGGTATGCATTTCCCCAGCGGGAAATTCAAGCTCTCAGTCGACGTCGTCCTAGACGGAAAAACGCGGGGACCACATCAAGTAATTCTAACGCGGAACGAAAGTTAGACAGGCTAAATCAGGCGCCCGGCTGGATACATCGACAAAACCGGTCAGCTAAAAAGCGGGTCCATCACTGGTGCCCGTTCGATGAGTTGGATCAATTCGTTCGGAAACTGCGACTGTAAACGCAGTGCCCCAATGTCAAAAAACGTCTTCAGTACGGTGCCGAATAAATGCTCCGGCGTATAGGGCGTGCTGACAGGACGGTTCGCCTGAGCGTCACTCTGACCAATCACTTGCCCGTTGTTGATCCCACCCCCAGAAATAAGTAAAGACGTTAAATCACCCCAATGTTCGCGACCCCCGTTCTTATTGATTCGCGGCGATCGTCCCATTTCGCCAGTCACGATTAACATCACCTTGTCCTGCAAGCCCCGCTGGTGGATATCTTCGATAAATGCCGAAACTGCATGATCCACCTGATGCGCCATTGGCGGAAAGGCCGTCATATTCTTCGGGCTATTTCCATTGGCGTGGTGATCCCACCCGCAATCGGACACGGTTACAAAACCACACCCACGTTCCACCAGTCGGCGGGCCAATAAAAGTTGGTGTCCCAACAAGTTTGACGTCCGGCGGAGGTCTCCGTATCGATTTAATTCCGACATACTAAAAGCAGATGTTGTGTCATACCTTGCCATCGTTTCCGGTCGTTCTTGCTCCAAATCAAACGCATCAGCAACTCCCTGTGTGATGACGTCAAAGGCCTGCTGCTGAAACTTATTGGTCCCCTCCAAGGCACCCGACGCATCCGCAAACCTACGGACCGCATCCAGTTTACTGAGTAACAAACGTCGATCCGCAAAACGATTTTGAGTAATTTTTAGTTTCAGGTTTTCCTGTAATTTGCCGCCACCCGTCGGATCAAAAGCACCAAAACTTGGGCCCAACACGCCTGGATCGGTAAGGGTTGGTAAGGCACTTGTTTCAAAATTTCGACCAAGCTTTAATTCGGGCCGGATCGCTTCGGGTTTGAGAAGAATATTCGATGGAATTCCTGTGGCTGAATTATTCGTACCGGCAATTCGCGTATAAACAGCGCTCATCGCTGCCTTGAATGGATTTTTGCCGCCAGTAACATCAAGGTACGTATGTGCGTTGTTTTTTGACTGATAGGATCTGAATATGGAAAACTTATCCGTCATACTGGCTAGCCGCGGAAAGGTAGAGCCAAATGTTATCCCTGGGGTGGACGTCTGAATTTCCCCGGTCATGCTTCGTATCTCAGGTGGTGCCTGCATTTTCGGATCGAAGAATTCGATATGCGAGGGGCCCCCCTGAAGAAACAACAACACAACCGCTCTGTCATGGACGAATCCGGATTGCTGTTTTGCCGCAAGCATGGCAGGCAGGAACATACTGCCCATACCCATTCCACCAATGCGCAGAAATTCACGTCGCGTATCCGCCCTTCGGTTTGAATCGGTGATGGTGAGCATATAGTACTTCCTGTTTACACTTAACTTAACAAAAACACCATTAAGAATGAAAGAGACGTTGGCAGCGGTGACCTACAAGCTACACAGAATCTAAAGCAAACGCAGAAAACGTTAATCGTTGACCGCTAGCATCCGCTCAATTGGGAACTGTTTGAGCTTTAATTTTGTGACGGGCACCATGTAAATGCACCTCAAAAAACATTCGCTCTAAGTCCTTGATCTTCGGGTTTTTAAAGCCACCATGCCCACCCCCCTTTACAGTAATGATTTCACCGCTGACGCCGAGCGGATTGAGTCGCTTCGATAGTAATACGGACTGGTTGTAGGCGACTAGTGGATCATCGGTACCATGGATAAATAGCAAGGGCGGGTCATCCTTATCAACGTAGGATTCGGGATTAGCTTTTTGAGTCGCACTTTTGTCGTGCTGAATTGGCTTTCCTATTAGCAACGACTCGGCCGAATTGGCGGCATTATGGTCTATCCTTCCAGGGTAGTCGTTCAGTCGCAGGAAATTGGTTGGGCCGAAATAGCTAATACCACAGGTAACGGACGATGATTGTTTCAAATGTCGCCCTATTTTACCTTCCAGTTCAGGAGCATTGCCAGAAACTGCGACCATACAGCTAAGATGACCACCGGCCGAGGTGCCAAAGACAGCAATTTTATCGACATCGATCCCAAACGTAGCCGCGTTAGCTTTTAAATATCGAATAGCCGCTTTGCAGTCGTGGATTTGGGAGGGCCATTGAGCCTCGCCAGTCAAACGGTATCCGATTGATGCGCCAACATAATTACCTGAACCGACGTAATCACTCAAATGTCGAACACCGGAATCCTTTGATCCACTACGCCAACCACCACCATGAATGAACACCACCAAAGGAAGCCTTGGACTCTTGCGGGAAAGAGGTTGATACACATCAACCGTCTGTCGTGGATTGTCATTATTTGCATAAGGATGCGTGCTCTTTTTCACCGGCATCGAATCGCTCGCTGGCGTCCTGTTGCGACTTGAAAAATAGCGTTCGTCCTCCCTAGCAGTAATCACACCATCGCCATTCGTGTCAATCGCTTTAATCAAGCCCGCAGGTGAGGTACTTAATTCAGCGCCAGCCAGCTTGCCATCATTATTCTTATCCAGCCGCAGAAAAGCTCTCGAGGGCACAGCGACCACTTCCGTCACTATTAGCGCACAGAGTATTAGAGCAACGATAAGAGGCATTCGTTTCAGGTTGGTTATTGGTATCATAGGAGTAGCGTCAAGACTGTAATATGTAAATTTAAATTATATCAAACTCTCAGGATAGCAACAAAACAAAATGATTCGTTCCCAATCCCCTTTTCTAATCACAACGATTTTTCTTTCGGTCTTCCTTGCCTTTCTCTCCCCAATTAAGGTTTCTGCAGATCAGCGTCCTAACATTGTATTGATCATGTGTGATGACATGGGCTATGAAGGGGTTTCCATCTATGGATCTGAAACGTATTCAACACCGCATCTTAACAACCTCGCTAAAGCGGGTATGTACTTTGAACATTGCTATTCAACGCCGATCTGCACACCATCACGCGTGCAGATCATGACCGGACTATACAATTTCCGAAACTATCTTAAATTTGGGCAATTACCCGTGACACAAAAAACCTTTGCGAATCACCTGCGTGATGCAGGTTACCGCACCGGTATCTGTGGCAAATGGCAACTCGCCGGCAACGCCGACACCGTTCGGCAGTTTGGTTTCGATACCCATTGTCTGTGGCATCTGGATGGGAGAGAATCGCGGTACTGGAATCCTCGTATCTCCCGCAACGGGCAATTGCTCGACGGACTCGAAGATTCTTTCGGACCGGATCTCATGACGGATTTCGC
>CAWVZW010000149.1:0-5947 GCA_963934735.1 uncultured Planctomycetaceae bacterium | reverse complement strand
GGCAGCGCGATTTCAAATCAACGACTCATAAGCTGCATTCCAGATCCAGCTATGCGTCGAGTACTCCAACCGTCGACAAAGACCTCGTGTACTTCGCTTGGTCAGATCCCCAACACACCTTTGTAAAAGCGTTCTCTCACAATGGCGATGAAGTGTGGACGCGTGACTTAGGCACCTGGTCGAGTCAACATGGATTTGGCACTTCACCTGTCATTTATAAAGACATGCTGTTCCTGAATGCTTCACAAGCTTCGAAACAACTGCCCGAGGGAATTGAGCCCGGCGATAGCTTTGTCTATGCCTTAGATAAAAACACTGGTGAGCAGCGCTGGAAAACACCACGAGGCAGCGCCTCGGCTAGCTACAGTGTGCCGGCAATATACTCGGGACAAAACGGGGATGAACTGATTTGCACCAACACCACAGATGGAATGTATAGTCTCAACCCGTTCACTGGGAAACAAAATTGGGGCATCATTGCCTTCAATATGCGAACGGTTTCCTCACCCATTTTTGCGAACGATCTCATCCTAGGTTCAACGGGGTCCGGTGGTGGTGGCAACTCCGTGGTCGCAGTGCAACCTGGCGATAAGCCAACAATACGCTTCAAACTCGAACGCGCCGCACCCTACGTACCCACGTCCGTCATTAAAGATAATTTGTTGTTCTGCTTTTATGATAAAGGCATCCTGTCGTGCATCGATCTAAAGTCTGGAGAGACCTTGTACCAACAAAGACTGGATTGTGCATTTTCAGGTTCGCCAATTCGCGTTGGTGATAAACTTTTTTGTATCGACGAAGAAGGTGTCGTTCATGTCATCGCAGCGAGTCAAGAATTCAAAGTATTGGGGAAAAATCCTTTGGGTGAGGCAAGCCGTAGCGTTCCTGCAGTGTCTGGCGGTCGCATGTATTTTCGCACCTATTCGCACCTTATCTGTGTTGGCGCCAAAAAGAGCTAATTCAACGTGACTGCTCCCCAATATGAGTTTTCGATCGATGTCGGTGGTACATTCACCGATTGTATTGAACACTCATCATCAACCATTAAACGTCACAAACTGTTGAGCTCGAGCCGTACACTCGGCAGAATCACAACACTTACTGCAGCGGTTATCCTCGACCCTCTGCGAGTTGACGATCCAAGCGGGTTTTGGGTTGGAACTCAATTGACCGTTATCAATGACAAGGACTCAGCTGAGAATAATATAAATGGTATCGGTAATGACACCCAACGAACCATTATTGCCTCGGACTCTAGCGGCACACTTACGCTCGATTCTCCACTGCCGAGCTCAGTGATCGGGCAATCCTATGAAATTCGGGCAGAATTGTCGGCGCCCATTATTGGAATTCATCACGTATTAGGGATTCCTCTTAACGAGTCACTCCCGCCTATTAATCTGCGACTCGGCACTACGCGTGGCACCAATGCACTATTAACTCGCACCGGAGCCAAAACGGCACTCGTAACGACGGCCGGATTCCAAGACCTACTTGAAATCGGAAACCAAAACCGGCCGCAGCTCTTTGAATTAAACATACAAAAAACCGTTCCACTTATCACGGCTTCAATCGAGATAAATGAACGTATTGATACGCATGGCAATATTTTAAACCCCATCGATCGAGATCAAGTACGGCGGCAGCTAGCTCAGTTATTTACCGAGGGAATTGAATCGCTAGCCGTTTGTTTACTCAACAGTTTTGTTAATCCAGAACATGAACGAGTGATCGCTGAGATCGCCAAAGAATTTTCTTTCGCGTCAGTCTCTATTTCATCAAGTGTCAGTCCTCTCATCAAGTTGGTCCCCCGCGCAGATACGACCGTACTTGACGCTTACTTAAATCCCGTACTAAACAACTATCTCCATCAACTTCGTACAAACCTTCATGCTGATTCTAATGTGCGTTTGCTGACTTCCGCCGGTGGTCTCATAGCAGCAGAGCTATTCAGTGGTAAAGACAGCATTCTCTCTGGGCCTGCCGGTGGTGTCGTTGGATTTAGCCAAGCTGCTAAAAGAGCGGGATACCAGCAGGCGATCGGATTTGATATGGGCGGAACTAGCACGGACGTATCACGGTTTGGCGGGAGTTATGAATACGAATATGAAACGATAAAATCTGGTGTTCGAATTGTTACACCCACGATGGCCATCGAGACAGTTGCCGCTGGAGGCGGATCTATCTGCGGTTTCGATGGAATAAAACTAACCGTTGGCCCCGCCAGCGCTGGTGCAGATCCAGGTCCCGCCTGTTACGGGAAACAAGGACCGTTGACAGTCACGGATTTAAATTTAATCCTCGGGAAACTACCTGTCGCTGATTTCCCTATCCCGCTTGATAAAGATGCGGCGTTAGCCAAGCTAAAAGAATTACACAGTACAATCGAAATTGAAACGTGCTTTAAGCATGACACCATCGAACTTGCGGAAGGGTATTTGAAAATCGCAAATACCAATATGGCCCAAGCGATACGTACTGTTTCGATCGCCCGTGGATACGCACCCGCGCAGTATCTATTAGTTAGCTTTGGAGGGGCCGGTTCTCAACATGCCTGCAGCATCGCTGAGTCCCTAGGAATGAAAACCATTCTAATTCATCCGGAAGCGGGGATACTCTCCGCAGTCGGAATCGAGCAGGCGGAATTAACTCATCAATGCCAACAAGGAATATATAAAACACTGCATGATGAGTTGCTCGACGATATTTCCGGTTCGATACAGGAATTGGCAAGCCAAGCAATTAAAGCGGTCCAAGAAGCGGATATTTTGGAGCACCGCATCGAAGTTACCGTTAGCAGTGAAATGCGTTTTGCTGGAATTGATCAAGCGATAGAGATCCCGTTGGCAACCTATATGGCGACAGATCCGCTTCCAGTTCACCTCCCAGCAAACGACCTCATCGCTCATTTTCATAGTAGACACGAACAGCGCTATGGATACACGCATCCTCAAAAGTTGCTGGAATTAGCAACGATCCGCATAACCGCCCGTGGCAAATCACTGCAACCTGACACGCCATCGAAAAAGGTAGCTTCTGTTTCCGCTAATCCCACGGAGTCACAACAAGCTCGATTCGATGGGCAATGGGTTGATACACCACTGTTTCGTCGCGTTGACTTACCGTTAGGAGCGGTCGTCACAGGACCCGCGATAATCAGTGAATCACATTGTACGACGGTCGTGAACCCCAACTGGACCGCAACACTATTGAGCCAAGGAGAGTTGCTTCTAGAGTCTCAAGCATGCCCAAACAGTGCGCATCTTGTGCCCTCGACAACAGATGCTGATGGAAAACCCGACCCAATTCAACTTGAAATATTCAACAATCATTTTGCCGCCATTGCCAAACAAATGGGCATCACATTGCAGAATACTTCCAGCAGTGTAAATGTCCGTGAGCGACTCGACTTCTCATGTGCCATCTTCACATCCAAAGGCGAACTGGTTGTCAACGCTCCCCACATACCCGTGCATTTAGGGGCCATGGGCGAGACGGTGCGAGCGATCATTGCCGAGCAACTCGCTGACTCCCAGGGCATTCAAGCAGGGGACGTATTTATTACAAACGATCCGTATCGGGGAGGGTCTCATTTACCGGATATAACAGTGGTCACACCAGTGTTCGATGACGAGGCGTTGTTGTTTTTTACTGCCAGCCGCGCCCACCACAGCGAGATCGGTGGCATTGCACCTGGTTCTATGCCTCCGTTTTCAACAACATTGGCCGAGGAGGGAGTATTAATCCGTACGTTTAAGCTACTAAACGCGGGTCAGTCACACGAGGATAAATTACTACAAATTCTCAACGACCATCCATTTCCGTCACGCACACCGCAAGTAAATTTAGCGGACATTCGCGCACAAATTGCAGCAAACCAACAAGGCGTCAATGATCTGCAGCAACTGCTAGACACGACGGGCCAGCAACACGTTTTAGCGTACATGCAATTTATCCAAAGTGCGGCGGAATTAAAAACACGGCAAGCCATTAGTGCCTTGGCCGATGGCGTGTACCGCCATACCGATTTTTTAGACGAACATGCTGCTGGCCATCATGAGGCGCAGATTCAAGTCACCATTACCGTTGCCGGAGACAATATCACATTCGATTTTGCGGGGACATCGGACGTGCTGCCATCAAACCTAAACGCCAATTCCGCAATTGTCACTGCCGCCGTGATGTATGTGATGCGATGCTTGATTAACGAAGATATTCCTTTGAATGCTGGAGTCCTGAAGCCTGTAAAAATATTGATTCCGCGAGGCTTGCTGAATCCTGGAGACCATGCTGACCCACATCAATGTCCCGCAATTGTAGGTGGAAATGTTGAAACATCGCAGCGCATCGTTGACGTACTTATTGGTGCTTTGGGTTTAGCGGCGGGTAGTCAGGGCACCATGAACAATCTACTTTTCGGCGATGATAATTTTGGTTATTACGAGACGATTTGCGGAGGCGCCGGCGCGACCGCCGAGGCCGCAGGCGCTTCCGCTGTGCATACTCATATGACCAACACACGAATAACTGATCCGGAAGTCATGGAACGAAGATATCCCGTGCGGCTCAATGAATTTTCCATTCGCCGTGGATCTGGAGGCGTGGGAAAACATGCCGGCGGTAATGGTGTTATTCGACAGATCACTTTTTTAGCTCCCTTAACAGTCTCGCTGCTCTCCAACCGACGAGGTGAGTTCACTCCGGCAGGAATGGAAGGTGGCGGCAATGGCAAAGCGGGAGCGAACCTGCTGAGGCGACGGGACGGCAGTGAACAGTTATTGGCGGGCTGCGAACAATGTACCGTTGAAGCAGGCGACCAAATCACTATTAAAACTCCTGGCGGCGGCGGTTGGGGTGTGCAATGATCGAACACACGCCGCGGACTGAAACATAACCGGTACGTTATCCAGCGCCCTTCTATTACAATGCCCTCATGAATAATGTCTTAGATTTCAAGCCACATTGGGGCCTCCGTGGCGCTAACCGCCAAACGATTATGGGGATGTTATTACCGAGTCGTCCTAAACCGTCCTCGCCTCAACAACACACAGTTACGCTTGAGGATGGCGAGCAATTATTTCTCTATGAAAACGGGCCCCCCGATTGCGAGCAGCCAAACATCGTCTTGGTGCATGGACTCGGTGGGTGCTATACCTCTGGTTACATGCAACGAATAAGCGGCAAGTTATCGCAAGGCGGGCGGCGAGTATTCCGCGTGAACCTACGGGGATGCGATGAAGGAATGTCCCTCGCACGTAAAACGGCACATGCTGGGTGTTCACAGGATCTAGCGAATGCAGTCACATGGATTCAGCAATACACCGGTCAGCATGATATTGCCATTGCTGGCTTTTCCTTAGGCGCGAACATCTTGTTACGGATGCTAGCTCAACATCAGCAATATCCAGATTTGTCGATCATCAGGGCGGTGGCCTTTGCACCACCAATTGATCTAGCGTATGGCTGTCAACAATTGAGTATTCGCCACCGCGGGTTTTACGACCGATATTTTCTAAAGGGATTGCGTCGAAATCTCAAGCGTCGGCGGTTGATGTACCCAGATTGCCCCTACAGCACTTTAAATCCATTCCCCAAAACACTCGAAGAATTTGACGACCGTTTTACAGCACCACTTAATGGATTTGCTGGAGCAGTCGACTATTATCAGCAAAGCAGTAGCAAGTATCAGTTGCACGAGATTCAAGCGACGACAACAATTATTTACGCTGACGATGATCCGATCGTTCCGTCTGAAGTGTTTGCGGACGTGGAACTATCCAAGTCGACCAAAATGTACTGCACAACACACGGCGGCCACTTGGGATATTTGTCACAACGACAATCCTCCGGTAACTGTCGTTGGATGGATTCCACAGTTATTGAGCTACTTACGAAGCATTCTATAAATGAGAATTCACGTTAATTCATGGTCACAAACATCTGCACT
>CAWVZW010000148.1:0-6056 GCA_963934735.1 uncultured Planctomycetaceae bacterium | reverse complement strand
CAGTTCCACTCACGGGCCCTCCAGCTCAGCCTCAATTTCCACCGGTAGCTCCCGCTGCGGAGACGACCGTACCAACTCCAGCACAACCATTTCCCACGCCACCGCTAGTAACTCGCGCTGAGCCGGATCGCAAACTTTCAGACATCTTGCGCGTGTTTATGGATGACAGTAATATTAAAGTTGGCGAGTTCATCAGTGGCTTGCTGATTGTGTTTGGCTCAGTCGGCTTAGTTGTCACCTTAAATCAACAATTCAAAGATGAAATCGCTTATCTCCCCTCCGCGGTTTTCATGACGATCGTCGCTCTGTTTCATTTACTCGGTATCTATTCCTATAAAAAATGGAACCTTGCATCATCTAGCCGAGTCATTTTATATATTGCGAATCTGTTAATACCCTTGAATGTGCTGGCGGCGTCTTTAAATGAAACATCACCGGATACTGAAGGGATACTTTTCTACTTAGCCATTTTAATCGGCGTTGTTGGGTTCGGCACGATGAGTTTCTACAGTGCTAAAGTCCTCTCCCCCACTCGATTTTGGCCCATCATCCTAGCTGTTTTAGGGCCGGCATTTTTCCAAATCATCATCAAATTGGTAATCAGCTGGTCTGCAACAGATTCGGTGATGCTGGTCACCGGATTACTGATGGCACCCGTGGCACTAGTCAGTTTCGCAATCTTGGCAGAGCATCGTCATTTCCGGAAGTCGGCACAAGTCACTACCGAAGATGTGATCAGCTTATTACGTGTTCTTACCCTTGGAGTCTTTTCACTGGGGGCCTGCATTGCAGTATTATTCTCCAAAGTCGACTCGTCCGAATCTGCCATTAACTTGTCACAACAACTTGCTATGCCCTTCATCATCATATGCTTTATGGTAGTTTCTTCCGGTGCTTTGATTAACCGTCGCTTACAAGGCCCGAAATCACTACGCTTGAAAATGGTCGGCTCGTGGATGGCTGTGACGGGTGTCATGGGAATCATCGGTGGGTTTTTTATGGCGGTTCCCAATATTAATGCGATGTTAATAACATCTTTTGTGGCTGCGATTTTGTCATACGTGTTTGCTAAAGTAAGCCGACTACCTTTCTTGGCTACCGCCGCAACACTCTACACCGCGTTTGCTGCTTGGTGTTTGTTTGTAAAGCTTGGATCCTTGGAAACTATTGAATTTACTAGCAAACGACTCCTAGAATTGTTCGTTCACGGATACCATCCGTTAATTCTGACAGCGATCGCAATTGGGACATTGATTTATCATCACCTGCAAGCGAACGCTGACGAAGTCGCTGACACTGCACCCGATTTGAATGCGGCGTCGAATTCTATTGCCGCACGAGTTATGGCGACAGTGACGAGCTTGACTATGTTTGAATTTGGTTTCTTTATTAACCAACGTGAAAGTGGATCCCAAGACACATCTGCAGTACCCTTAGCTAATGCGGGCATCTTCGGATCGTTGTTATTAGCGGCACTTGGTTTGTTTGTCGCTGGTGTCTGTTCGATTTTCTATCTTGAAGAACCGGCCACGGATTTAACACTAATAGTGTTTGCCACATATACCATTGGGCTACTATTTGCGACAACAAAAACAGATAGAGGCTTAATCAGTATGGCATCGCTAGGGCTATTGTTGGTGTGCTGGGTCAAAGCAGTCAATACACAATGCTGGCCAACCTGGAATAACCTTGCGGCTATTGATAAATTCGAAATCGTCACGTTAGGCATGTTTATTAGTTCGATTGTCTTGCTGGGCAGTATGTGGATTCTGATGCATCGTCGATTTGGCAATCTGAATGAAAACCATCGAGGTGTCACTTATTGGAACCTCATTAGTAGCGGCATGTTGTGGTACGTTTTGACTGTAATTTTTACGGTAAGTCATCTTTATCTTAATTTAGGCGATTATCAAACCGCTTTGGTGTATTCATGCATTCTAACGATCGGTATTGGTGTCATCGCTTTGTGTTACGTCACGGATTGGACTTGGATGTTCGTGCAATCTCAATGCATGCTGACCGTTGCCATAGCGGTTACCGTAGCAATGTCTATTAGGCAAGAAGAATTTATATTTGCCTCGGTGGACCATCTTCGCGCACAGTTAATTGCGATTTCGCTAGGCATGATTTTTTGGGTCATCATCCGTAAGCATTGCCAGCAATCTGCCTTGCTCAAGAAGATTGTCTTGACGGACATGATGTATGTTGACTTTGTAGTACAAGTATTTGCTTCTGTTGTGATGTATTTGTTCTGGCTGAGTTCGTTGATTGAACCGCTGCACATGACATATGTCAATTCAGCTATTCTCGAATCAATGTCAGCGAACTTTGGTCACCTCATCAATCAGTGGGATTGGATTCTATGGTTTACCACGCTGATTGCCTGGGCGATTGTTATCCCAGATCGACATCGCCGCATATCAAGTGTCTGTGGACTATTAGTTTTCAGCGCTTTGCCAATTTTAGTGGGTGATGATTTAATCCGCCGATATGTTCTAAATGCGGGTGAGAGCGCTCAAGCGTTGCATCATTTTTTGAGATGGGGCTATGGTATCTTTGGACTGATTATTGCCTTAATTGTATGTACTGACTTCATTTGGTGGCGCAGACTGCAATCGATGTTCCCTCGGTTTATGGACAATCAGGATGACAAATCGAGCGGCGAACAGGCAAAGGCGACGTGGAACATGCTGCGAATGCTCTCGTTGTTATCCGCAGCGTTACCTGTGGTCTTTCTGACGATCGTGCATTACGTCCACGTCGTAAACCTGCGGTTGAGCCGAGTTGATCTGGATTCCATTTCAGAACAGATATTGATGTCGGGCGGGCTCCCGATTTTTGAGAATTTCCCGCAATGGGCATTTGCAGGTCCGCTGTTGTTGTTGATGGTAACGGCTTGGATCTATGCAATTCGGGCGCGGCGCGATGACTTCATCCTCTTAGGATTTGTGTTTTGGCAGTTCGCTTGGATGTTCTTTGGCCTGATCGGAGTCTGGACAGATGATCATGCAGCGACTTTCAGTGAAGTCGTGGACGGTGCCCAATGGCTACTCATTGGAATGGCCCTCTATGGAATTGTATGGACTGGATTGCGACGTTGGGTAACGAGTCAACAGCAAGCAGATGATGTCTTACGGCTTGATTGGCGAACGGAGTTATTTAAAAGCGGCACTGCGAGTCGCTGGTTGTTTGTGTTTTCTTGGGTGTCGTTGGCACTTTACATGGTCGTCGCTGTTCTCGATGGATTTGTGCTACAACACCAAATCACGGGATCGTATTGGTTAGAGCGGCAGACTGCGTTCGCCTCGATTGGATCCTACGTCAGCTTAGCCTTTATCGGTACGGCGTTGTTGTTTTCACACGCGTCCTCGCGCACAGATAAATCCGATTCTGATTTGACGTGGTGTTTGATCTTCATGACATTAAACGCTTTGGTAGCACATAGTTTAGTGTCAACGACGCAAGTCAATTCAGATTACGTTGTGGTTAGTGATGTCTTGTTGTATCAGATGCTCGGTTGGCTGGTTCTAGCGATTGGCATCACCGCCGTACTCTGGCGACTGGTTCCACGCTGGCAAAATGGACTGACGCCTGCACAAGACGACCATCAGAAAATGGATGTACGGGTAAGTGGTTTATTTATACCGTTAAACATTCTTAGCGTGCTCGTACTTATCGCTGCGACGATGTTGTTGTTTGTTGAGCAATATTCGGATTGGTTACTGATTGGAATGTTTGCCTCCATTACCGTTTTGTTTGTCATGACAATGGCAGTTCTGCAGAATTCGCATTCCATCGTCTGGGTTACGCTGCTGACGATGGTAACGGTGGCGATATGTTATCTGAAGTTATTAACCCCGGATGGCTATGTAGTCAACAGATTGTTTTCCACTTGGGTAGATCCTTTCATACTTGGTCGTATAGAAATTGTCACATTGGCGGCAATTGCGTTGATAATTTGGGTCGCCGACGGGCCTCTACGAAAACTAGCGGGTGCGCGACAACGTGCTACGTCGATCCTACTTCAAACGGGGCGTTCGTATATCTCACTTGCGGTTATTCTGTTGGCACTAAGTTCGAGCCTTATCTTAGTGACCGTTAATATGACATCGAGTAACCAAGCTTTGCTTGTCGGTCCGTGGGAGTGGATCATATTCTTAATTCCTCTAGGCAGTTTGTTCATTTATGGTCGTGATTCAGATTACGCAAATTGGTTCTGTAGCATTTATTTCTTAGGGATTGCATTAGTGGCAACACTGATAGCAATGTGGTTTGGGTCGAACAATATTCTGGCGCAAATTCAAGGATTAACTGTGCTGTATGCGATTGCTGGTTATTTGGCTGTATGGGGGTTGGTCTATAGGTACCAAGATGTGGTGTGTACTGCGATTACAAGAACTGGTGCCGTCAATGTTCAACAACGATTGCTTCAGCACCGTGCCTTTGCCTCAAATGTGCAGTTGATCGTTGGTGGTATCGTGTGTAGTTGTGCCTGTTTGAGCACATTTGTTCTAGATCCAGCAGTACATATGATTCATCGTTATTTTGCGATGACAATTCCATTACTATTGGTCGTCGGCATGGAAGTGCTGCCAAATCGTACTGCGACCAAACGCCGAGATCTGCTTAGTTCCATATGTCTCGCATCCTTATTAATCGTTCTCTGGGCAGATGTTGGACTACTCGAATCCAATTTAGCGTGGCTAAAACGTATCAACCGTGTCTTTATTGCCGGGTCGTTCATTGGTGGGTTCCTTGCTGTATTTTCACAACAACTCACCCAACGATTCGAACATTGGTCAGCACAGATCAAGCGGCTACAACTACAAGCCATTGTCGCAACGGGTATTTCGTTACTTGTAATGTTGTGCGTCAATTTTGCTCTTCGCAGTGATGCTGAGAATCTGACGTCTATTGAAGTGTGGTTGGCAGCGGCATCGATTGTCATGTTAGGTATTGCCTTAATCATTATTGCGGTCAAACCCGATCATGATCCGTTGGCACTTGCGGACGATGTTCGCCAAATTTACGTCTATTGCGCGGAGCTTATGGCGTTGTTATTAGCGGCTCATTTGTGGACAACACGCCCATTAATGTTTGGGAGTCTCTCTGAATGGTGGCCGTTCATATTGATGGGAATAGCGTTTGTCGGTGCGATTACATCTGAGGTGCTGCGGAAATCCAAAATACCAGTGTTGTCCGAGCCCATCTACAATACGTCATTTCTGTTACCAGCTGTGCCATTGCTCGGATTAGTCTTATTCCAAGGTGACGATCAAGGTTTATTTAGTGACTACAAGCTGTTGTTTTTGGGTGCGGCGTTGATGAACGTCATGCTAGCCTTCTTTCGCCGATCATTTTTGCATGCATTGTTAGCGGCACTAGCAGGTAACGCAAGTCTGTGGATGATGTTTGTCGGACTCGATTTTATGTTGCTTGAACATATTCAAATTTGGCTTATTCCACCGGCGATTTCAGTATTAGTTGTCGCGCAAATATTCCAGCGTGACATGAAAAAAGAGAGTTTGTCAACAATTCGCTACGTGACAGTTTCGGCAATCTATCTTGCCTCCACCAGTGAAATGTTGTTGAAGTGGGCAAGTGGTACCGACGGTGTACTGTTGCTCGTTGTCCTAGCAATAATGTCACTTTTTGGTATCGCGGTGGGTATGCTGGTACGCATTCGACAACTCGTTTATTTGGGCATCGGCTTTTTAATTCTGTCGCTGAGTGGCATGTTGACCAAGGTAGCGATTCTAGGAACTATATTTGTGTTTGGTGTGATTATCGTTGTCGGAGCGGCCATGATGATAGCGATGATGACGCGTGAAAAATATGCTCCGTGGATTAAACAAAAACTAGATGAAATCGAAGGCTGGGAAGATGATTGAAAAATCTGAGGTTTGCATTTGGTAATGGACTTGATTGACTACACATGGGCTCTATCAAACGCCGCCAATCTGTGAGATTATAAAGGGTCAATTAGCACTCTAAGAATATCACAGAATTGAGACCATGAATAAAAAACCAACTGGCTTATTACCCGCCGTTCACAC
>CAWVZW010000147.1:0-6060 GCA_963934735.1 uncultured Planctomycetaceae bacterium | reverse complement strand
CCTCCGATACCGACGAGAAACAGGTAGAGACAGGCCGCAACGCCCAGGATCTTTATGATTGTTAGAAATCGATCGCGATTCATGTTTCCGTTGCTTCTATCGTTTGCTGGCAAAAAAAGGTAAATGAACTAAGCAAACGGTCTGAAGGGAAGGTGAGGCTATGTGCTGTTTAGGTCGACTAAAATCAGCCGTAGCGGCCTTCAATATAGTCTGAAGTTTTTTGCTTTTCAGGGTTAAGGAATAAATTCTCAGTGCGATCGTGCTCTATGATTTCACCAAGTAACATGAAGATGCACTCATCACTGATACGACGAGCCTGGGCCATGTTGTGCGTCACGATTACGATAGTGTATTTCCCTGATAGCGTGAGCATTAATTCCTCGACTGCAGCGGTTGCCTCCACGTCTAGGGCTGAGCAAGGCTCGTCCATAAGGATGATCTCTGGCTTGAGTGGAAGCAGGCGTGCTATGCAGAGCTTTTGCTGCTGCTCGAGTTGGAGTTCGGTAGCTTTTTGCTTGAGGTTATCCTTCAGGTCATCCCAGAGCATGACTTCCCTTAGGGCCTGTTCTACGGCCTCATCAAGTACAGAGCGTTTTAGTTCGCTCCGGGGCGAGTGAATCCGCAGGCCGAACACCACATTTTCGTAAACCGAGATCGGTAGCGGATTGGGGCGCTGAAACACCATGCCAACCGATTTTCGCAACTCGATCAACGAGACATCCGTGTCGTAGATGTTTTTGCCAAGCAGGTTAATGGTGCCCTCGGTTCGGACATTGCCGTACCTTTCGTTTACACGGTTGAGGCAGCGAAGGAAGGTGGTCTTTCCGCAGCCGCTTGGCCCGATCAGCCCTGTGATGATACCACCTCGGAGATTGAGGCTTACTTTTTCAAGCGCTTTAAAGTCACCGTACCAAAGGTCGAGATCCTCGGTGACGATGGCATATTGGTTTTTGTCGCTCATCGATCAACCGAAAGCTCCTGAGACGAATTCGTTTGTCTTAGTTTCTTTAGCATTCCCAGAGAACATCTTCTCTGTGCTATCTACTTCGACAAGATTTCCGTTGAGTAAAAACATGGTGCGGTCAGCCAAGCGACGAGCTTGCTGAACCAGATTCGTTACAAGAATAATGGTCATTTCATTTCGAAGTTCCTTGAGGACATCCTCAATTTTCATGGTGGTGACCGGGTCGATTGCAATAGAAAATTCATCAAGGCACAACACCTCCGGTTGGTGTGACAATGCGCGAGCGATGGTGAGTCGTTGTTGTTGGCCGCCGGATAGCATCGTCCCTAGCGTGTTGAGGCGATCCTTGACTTCGTCCCAGAGCGCGGCCTGCTCGAGGCACCGCTGCACGAGTTCGTCGAGTTGGTCCTTTTCCTTCATCCCGAAGCTGCGGGGAGCGAAGGCCACATTGTCGTAGACCGTCAGTGGCAGCCCAACAGGCAGAGGGGCAACCATCCCGATGCGACGTCGGTATCCGTAGACATCCTTAAGATGGAAGACATTCTGCCCTTCCATTTTGACTATTCCTTCTACATGCGCGTTCGGGGTAAAATCAATCGTTCTGTTAATTACCCTCAACATTGACGTTTTACCGGATTGAGCAGGGCCGATTACTCCAAAAATCTCATTCGGTTGAATATCGAAACTTATTCCGTGTATGACTTCTTTGCTGCCGTAGGAAACCTTTAATCCGTCGATATTAAGTTTGGCTGTTTGAGCTACCATTTCCTATGTGTCCGTAAATAGATTCGCAATCCTATTGAAAATGCGTTCACCAATAAAACCACCCCAAGTAGTAATACTGCTGTTGCAAATGGAACGGCGTCAGGAACACCCGGCACCTGGGTTGAGATGGTGTAGAGATGCATAGCCAGTGCCATACACTGATCTAATAGTCCGTATGCCAACAGATCGCCTTTTTCGACCGCCTTGTAGAAAACCACTCCGGTAAACATGATGGGAGCTGTCTCGCCTGCAGCGCGAGATACCTGAAGAATAATCCCGGTTAAAATCCCACTGATGGAGTTGGGCAAAACAATGCCGCGGATTGTTTGCCATCGGCTTACGCCCATGTTCCACGAAGCCTGCCGGAATGTCATAGGGACCGCCGATAATGCCTCTTTGGTGCTTGCGATAATCACGGGCAAGGTCATGACAGCAAGAGTTAGAGATGCGGCAAGGACGGAGCGGCCCAATCCGGCGGCTAGCACAAAAGCCCCGAGCCCAAACAGGGCGTGAACTATGCTCGGCACGCCAGCAAGGTTGATGACGGCCAAGTTGATAATACGTGTGAACCAATTTTCTTTTGCGTATTCGTTTAAGTAAATTGCAGCCATCACGCCTATTGGCGCGGCGATAACAAGAGAGATTAAAACCAGATACAGCGTTCCTAGAAAAGCAGGCCATACGCCGCCCTCACGCATGCCGTTTTTCGGTAACTCCAAAACGAAATCTATGGAAAGCGCTGGCCAAGCTTTGTAAAAGAGAAAACCAACAATTAAAAGAAGCGGCAGCACCATCGTCAGAGTCATCAGCAGAAAAATAAACTTGGCAATTTTTTCAGTGAGTAGACTGTTTCGCCCTATTCTAGTTTCGGTAAACCTCATTGTATTGTTTACAGGTTCGGTCATTTCCCCTTTATTCCTTTTACAATGAGATCAGCCGCGAGGTTCACCGCGAATGTGATTGTGAAAAGTAGGATGCCAATAATGAAGAGCACCTGATAGTGGCTCGAGTCACGGGCGGTTTCACCCAGTTCTGCTGCAATGGTCGCAGTGAGTGTGCGCACGGAATCGAGCCCGTGAAGAAATGGAAATTCCGCATCAAACGGAATGTGCACGGCGTGGCCAGTAGCCATAAGTACAGCCATGGTTTCACCAATGGCACGCCCTACGCCAAGCAGCACGGCGGCCAACAGGCCGTTCTTTGCGGCTGGCAGGAGCACCTTATAAACCATTTGCCAGCGTGTGACTCCAAGACCAATCCCAGCCTCGCGGTAAGAATCTGGTACAGCCTGAAGCGCGTCTTCCCCGATAGATACGATGATGGGAACACTCATCAAAGCCAGAATGATGGCCCCGTTCAGAACGGTTAGGCCAATGGGTGCTCCAAACAATTTCATAATCAGCTGATTCATGATGGTTAGACCAATGAACCCCCACACCACTGAGGGAATTGCCGCCAAAAGCTCAATAACGACCTTCAGGGTTTCTTTGAGTTTTGGGCTGCAAAACTCGGATATGAAAAGGGAAGCCCCCAAGCCAAACGGCACGGCAATGAGCATAGCTAAAACAGTTACACTAATTGTGCCGGTTATCAGTGCGTAAACCCCATAGCGAGGGTTACTCTCCGATGCAGGATACCATTCCTTGGTTGTAAGGAATTTCCAAAAATCGAACTCGCCGCTAAATATCAATCCTTTGCCCTGCCAAAAAACAAACAGAAAAATGGCAAATACAAATACGACAGCACTGATCCCGCAAATCCTGATTATCCATTCGATCAAGCCTTCGACAAGGGCTTTGTATTTAGATCGTTGGAGCATATCGGTCGCTGAGTGAAGTTAAATACTGTTAGTTTTTAGGTGCGGGAATATATCCATTATCCACAACAATTTTTTGACCTGCGTCGGTTAGGCACCAGTTAATGTAATCTTTGATGTGCCCGGCAGGTTCGCCGGCGGTATACATGTAGAGCGGGCGCGAAATCGGATATTTTTTGTCTAGTGCGTTCTGGAGTGTTGGGGGGTGGGGTGTCTCACCTTTTTTGACCGCGACTTTGAGCATCTTTACGTGGTCTGTGGCGTATCCCATTCCGCTGTAACCGATGGCACTCGGTGTATTTCCTACCAATTCTACAACATCTTTGGAGCCGTGCAGGTCACGCGAGCCGAGTTTGAATTCCTTCCCCTTTGGGATAACTGTATCTTTGAAGTAAACATAGGTGCCAGAGTTGGACTGTCGACTGATTCGTATGATTTCGTCGTTTCCGTCACTCGATTTAACGCCAAGTTGCGACCATTTGGTGATAGTACCTTCCTCTCCGTAAATCGCACCCAACTGCTCGATGGTGATTTCGTTAAGCGGATTGTCTTTATGCACATAAACAGCCAATGCATCGAGTCCCATGACGTGCTGCTTGGGGTCCGTGCCGTGTGTGTTCTTGGCCTTGGTCAACTCGGTGGTCTTCATGGCTCGACTGCAGTTGGCGATATCGGCAGTTCCATTGATTAGTGCCGCTATACCGGTTCCTGAACCCCCTCCTGCCACAGCTATGCCTACATTGCTATTGGCTGCTCCGTAGGCCTCCGCCCAAGCTTGCGCAAGGTTTACCATGGTGTCAGAGCCTGCATTTTGTATTTCGACGGAGTTCCCGGTACCGGCCTTTTGGCTTCCATTCGTAGTTTTCTTTCCACATCCAATGAGGAGAAGTCCGCCGGCTAGGAGGGTCAGTCCGCATGTTGTAAAGTTGCACTTTCGATTCGTGGTCATGTCGTTTTCTTTGTTCAGTTATTTGCTCTAGGATTGTCCGAGGATGGCCTGTACCAGGTCGTTGATGTTCTGTTCCAGGAAAAGGTAAGTGGCATTCATGTCGCCCTCCACTTGGCCAAGCCCCCATACAATACTGATGGTCTTGGTGGGCGGGGCAGGGAAGGCGTTCTGGCCGGTTTCGCTCAACGCCACAACCACCTGATAGTGGTCGAGGTTGGGAAGGTTATCCACCGACTTGGAGATGTTGTCACTGATGTCGTGGCCTTTGTCCTTCAGAAACGTGATGGTTTCTTCCGTGACTTTCTCCGCAGATATACCCGCACTGCTGAAAACGAAGTTCGCTTGGGCAAGCCCGTTCCCGATCGCTTCGGCGAATTGACTGGTGCTTGCATTGTTGTCGTCCACGAACAAAACCCGGAAGGTGTCCCTCCCGAGGTGCTTCATGTATTGGCCGGTGCACATGTACAACGTTTCTTCGCAAATGTTTTTAGATTGGTCGGCGACCCGCTCCAGCCGCCGGGCGATGGTCTGCAATGGGGTAAGAGCGGTGATGGGGATTTTCTTGTCCTCTCTCAATTCGAACAAGTTATCGTTGATCTTGTCTCGAATTCGGTTCGCCTCCCGTTGAGCGAGCATGGTGGTTTTGGCCAGGTCGGCGTCCTGCTCCAGAAAAGCCTGGATTGAGCTTTTTAGCATTGAAATGGAAGTTTCACTGATCGCCTCGAAATCGGAGTAGTTCAAATCGAGATTGAGCGAGTTGACCACAAGTCCTCGTCGGGCAATGCTCTCTGCGTAGTCACCGATCCGCTCCAGTTCGAGGTTGATCTTGATTGTTGCGTAAACGAAACGTAGGGAGCCTGCGGCGGGTTGCTGGCGAATGAGGAACTCTAAACAAAGCCGGTCAATTTCCTTCTCGTACTCGTCGATTTCTTGATCGCGAAGGATCACTGAGTAGGCCAGTTGACCGTTTTTTTCCAACAAAGCTCTGAGGCTGTCCCGGAGGGCTGATTCGGCTAAGCCGGCCATTCGCTGCACCTTGGAACGAATCGTGTCAATGTTCCGCTGGAGCGTCGTCTCCAAATGTCTCTGTTCGCTCATCGGGTTAAAGGCACCACATTGCCAAGAACCGAAAATGACTCTAAATCTCTAGTTGTCCATCGCAAGTTATCAATGTTGCAGATTTGTGACGCTTGGAGATTTGAAACGGTTTGCTTCAAATAACGCAATCGTGAAATTTAAAGGCTTTATTTTTCTTAAATCTAACTTTTAAATCTCTGGCTATGGGTTTAACCCGTGAATAAAATGCAATCTAATCCAAGTATAATGGCGGTAATCGCAATTACCGCAATGACAATCATCGGTATGGCTGATGAGGTTGATGGAGGCGACAGGAAATCCGCTTACGACAGTATTTGGGATCGGGTGGTTCTCTACGATGACTCGCGCAACAATGCTCTTAAGAAGTTTGCGTTTACAGGGCGACTGCAAGGCGACTACTACAACTTTGACGACTCCGGTGGGAGTTCGGAGAGTGATTTCAACTGGAGGCGGTTTCGCGTTGGATTC
>CAWVZW010000146.1:0-6208 GCA_963934735.1 uncultured Planctomycetaceae bacterium | reverse complement strand
CGGCGATTGCTGTGTTTTGGGGTTGGTTGCCAGCACTGATCTGGGTGATCTTTGGCTCTATTTTTATTGGTGCAGTACACGATTTTGGGGCACTGGTAGTGTCGTTGCGTAACGAAGGGCAAACGGTCGGTGAAATTGCGGGTCGGTTGATTAGTCGCCGGACAAAGTTATTGTTCCTGTTGATTCTGTTTTTTGCCTTGACTATCGTCTTGGCAATTTTCGGTCTCGTGATCGCTAAGATATTCGACAAATATCCAGAGTCGGTGCTGTCGGTGTGGATTGAAATTCCTATCGCGGTTGCTATCGGTTTCTGGGTTTATCGCAAAGGTGGTGGGCTGCTGTTGCCATCGTTGGTGGCACTTGGCTTATTGTACGTCGGCGTCTATGTCGGAGTTTACTATCTGCCGATAACACTGCCAGTAAGTAACCCGGTAGTCGTGTGGACACTGGCACTGATGGCCTATTGCTTTATTGCATCAGTGCTGCCAGTTTGGACGCTTTTACAGCCACGTGACTTTATCAATAGTCATCAACTTATTGTGGCGTTAGGGTTGTTGTTGTTGGGATTGACAGTGGCGGGTTTGACGGGTGCCACGGATTTACACGCGAGTGCTCCGATGATCGCAGAAATCGCTCCGGCGGGTGCTCCACCGATCATGCCATTTTTGTTTATTACCATTGCCTGCGGTGCAGTTAGCGGTTTTCATTGTGTGGTAAGTAGTGGTACGAGCAGTAAGCAGATCAGTTGTGAAACCGATGCACAGTATGTCGGTTATGGAGCCATGCTGCTTGAAGGAGCGTTGGCGGTTATCGTCATTCTTGCTTGTTGTGCAGGGTTAGGTATGGGCGTCGAACTTGAGGGTGGCGAAGTACTAAAGAATATAGACGCTTGGCATACTAAATATGACCCCGACACCGGCTGGGCTACGTTTAAGCTATCACAGAAAGTTGGCGCGTTTGTTGAAGGTGGTGCGAACTTTATCAATGCGTTAGGTATGCCAATCAAATTGGCCACTGGGATTATCGCGGTGCTCGTTGCCAGTTTTGCCGCAACGACACTTGATACAGCCACTCGTCTACAACGTTATGTCGTACAAGAACTGGGGCAAACGCTTAACATTAAGCCCTTGACCAATAAATACACGGCTACATTCATTGCTGTTTCACTTGGTGCTGCGGTGGCCATGATCCCCGCTCCCGGAAAACCGATGGGCACCGGCGGGCTGATTTTGTGGCCCTTATTTGGTGCGACCAATCAGCTGCTAGCAGGACTCGCACTAATGGTGATCTTCTTTTACCTCTGGCGGCGTAAAATTAAAGTGTGGTTTGTGGCGATTCCGATGGTGATCATGCTGATCATGCCAGCTTGGGCGTTGCTGTGGCAATTGTTCAATCAAGATTCGGGTTGGGCACATCCGCTGCTAGCAATGGTCCGCGGTGACGATGAGTGGGCTTGGAATAACGACCACTTGTTGTTGACGATTGGACTCGTAACGTTGTTGTTGCAGATTTGGGTTGTTGTCGAAGGCCTGCTGTTAATTCCCAAATCCCGAGGTGTGCTGGAAGAGGTCCTCGAACGCAAATGATGCGCGGCCGCCTTACCTTGATTTTTCGTTAACCGAGATAAAATAACGACTATGAGTCGCCGGCGATTTCGACGGCTTTATGGTTGTTGACGCAGCCGAGGTGGACCGCGATTGCTTCGTGACTATCGAAAACCATATCGAGCGGAGTGTTACAGGCGTGTCCGGTTGAGACATTCTCGCCAACTTGGATTGATCCTAAGTTGACTTCATCTAAGGTCAGCATCACCGTGCCGCGGATTTGGTCGGCTGCGAGAACTTCAAGTTCATCGTAATGATACTGCGTCAGCCGCTTTTCCCAGGCTTTTACGAATGCGCTTGGCAAAGCGAGATTAATGACTGCTTGACGTTGGTCGATGGAAATTTCCCAGCGACAATGCACAATGTCGCTGCTGAGAATATCTTGAAATTCGCTTTCGATGTCATTTATTTCGTGTACCCATTGATTTAACGAAAGTTCAACGGGACAGACCGGTCGCCAAGTGTCAGCGAGTACGGTGGTGATCTCATCAATGACTGCCTGCAGTAATTCCGCTTCAACGGAAGTTACGTGTCGGTCTAATGGTTTCCAGTCGACACTTTTTGCACCGAACATCAAATCGAGCATGGCGGATACGACAGATGTATCAAATTGGATCCACCAACTTTGGTGGTCCTTGCGATTTTTGAAATGCATGAGATTTATCGGCGGAGCTAGCGAATAGGTAAACTGCCGAAATGACCGTTGTGTTTGTTGGTCGAGTGTGACTTCGATGGGGTGATCGAATTTGGCGGTCAAGACTTCAGAACAAGCGTTGGCTGCCTCAGCAAATAAACGCTGCAAGCCCGCTAGAGCCTCGTGCCCAATTTCCGATGTGGAGTTGTTAATATGTTCTGGCGTGTTTAAATCTTGCATAATATATCCGTCCTTGGATGAAGTTGCGCGATTAATGAATACTCGTTTTAGCCTCGAATATGCCCAGTGCCCGTAGCAATGTACTTATAAGTGGTCAATTCCTGTAACCCGCACGGTCCGCGAGCATGAAATTTGTCGGTACTGATTCCAATTTCAGCACCTAAACCGAATTCACCGCCATCGTTAAAACGCGTGCTGGCGTTGATCATGACAGCCGAACTATCAATCGCTCTAGAAAATAGGCTTGCCGCTGATTCGTCATCCGTTACGATTGCTTCGGTATGCCCAGAACTATACAGATTTATGTGTTTTATTGCACTGTCAACATTTGCCACGACTTTAATCGATATTTCTGGCCCTAAGAACTCGCGACCGTAATCTTCGTCCGTCGCAATGATTGCATCTGGGACTATTTCACACGTAAGCGAGTCACCATGGATGGTGATACCGTGTTGGAGCAGTGCTTGAGCGATTGCTGGAATAGCTTCGGCGGCAACTTGCTCGTGAATAACCAAGGATTCACAGGCATTACACACGCCCATGCGCTGGCATTTTGAATTGACAACGATATCGATTGCCATTTGAAGATTCGCGTGCTGGTCGATATAGACGTGACAGTTTCCTTCAAAGTGTTTCATTACGGGCATTTTCGCTTCTTCGACAACGCGATGGATCAATCCCGCACCACCTCGAGGAATCGCAACATCGATGAAGTCACTTTGTTGCAACAAGAATCCGACGGCGCCACGGTCGGCAGTCGATACTAACTGCAACGAATGTTCGGGGATACCGAGGTCCTCAGCTACTTTGATAAGTACATCGACAATCGCTTTACTGGAATGAGCGGCTTCTTTGCCACCACGTAGAATAACGGCATTGCCACTTTTAAGACAAATAGCAGCAGCATCCGCAGTGACGTTTGGCCGAGATTCATAAATGAAAAACACAACACCCAAAGGAACGCGGACTTTGGTGACTTCGAGTCCGTTAGGTCGTACTGATGATGAGATTGTCTCGCCGACCGGGTCGGGTAATAACGCGATGGCTTCTAGGGCAGTTGCAATTGACTCCACTCGCTCGTCGTCTAATGACAGCCGGTCGACTTGAGCTTCACTTAGTTCAAAACTGGGAGCCGCTGCAATGTCCAGTGCGTTTGCGGCTAAGATCGCAGCTACGTTTTCTCGAATTGCTAGTGCACTTTGGTCGAGCCATTGATTACGTAACTCTGTCGAACATAACTGCAGTGCAGCTGAAGCTTGCTTGGCGTTTTGGGCAATGGTGGTGCAATAGTCACTTAATGTATTGTGATCCTCAGACATCACGTTGTCGCTTTCAGTGTAGGTTTAGGTGTTGAGCTCTACTAGAATCTTCATGCAATTCTAGATTGCCGTCAACTCAACTATCTTAGGTTACCCTTGTTTGCGGGCAGCCACTGGGGGCTGCCCCTACATGGATATCGCGGCCCCCGTTGTATCAAATCTCGGCAGTCGATTGGTAGAACATCGTCAAAGCACGCTGCACTTCGGCTACATCGTGCACTCTGAGAATTTGCACGCCTTGTAACGCTAATGCGATTGAGGTGCCGATCGTACCGGACGTGCGCTCACATTCTCGGTCATCTAAAATGTGAGCGATGAATCCTTTGCGTGAATGGCCGACGAGCAACGGAGTGCCCAGCGCATGAAACTGATGGCAGGATTTTAACAGTTGTAGGTTGTGATGGTGTGATTTACCAAAACCGATGCCCGGATCAAGACAAATGCGTGATTGCTCGATACCGTGCTCGATAAGTTGATCTAAACGGCCTTGTAAGTACTCGTGGATTTCAGCGACGACATCAGCGTATTGCGGATCGTCTTGCATCGTTTGTGGAGTGCCCTGCATATGCATTGCACATACGCCGACGTTAGTACTAACTGCTACTTCAAGCATTTCCGAGTCGCCTGTGAGGCCTGTCACGTCATTGATAATTTCAGCTCCTGCATCAATGGCCGCTCGAGCGACAGTGGCACTGGAAGTGTCGATTGAAATGGGAACTGTCGTTTGCTTTGCTAATCGTTCAATGACCGGTAGAACGCGGCCAAGTTCCTCTTGCGTTGAGACTTCCTCGGCATAGGGACGCGTACTCTCACCACCAATGTCTAGAATAGCTGCGCCGTCGTCCGCGAGTTGTAATGCGTGGTCAACGGCTGCGGCGGCATTATCAAACTGCCCACCATCGGAAAAGCTATCGGGCGTAACGTTGACGATTCCCATCAAGGCAGGTTGCCTTGAAAACTCAATCCGACGCTTACGTAACTGCCAAAATGATGCTCGCTGTGATGTGTCGTTCATGATTAATCTGTGTAGGGTTCCTAGTCGTCAAGGCGATCTGCTTACATCACTATATATCTTCTCGTAAGGGCAAATCTAGAGCGCCGGCAACGGCGGCATTGGTGATAGTTCCCTGATGTACATTGACCGCTTCACGAATTGGGGCAAATTGAGCTGCAGCCGGTAGGATTCCATGATTTGCAATTTTGATTGCCCACGGTAACGTGACATTACACAAGGCGAATGTGCTAGTTCGTCCAACGGCACCAGGCATATTGGTAACGCAGTAGTGCACTACACCTTCTTCCAAGAATGTTGGTTCGCTGTGTGTCGTCGGTCGAGAAGTCTCGACACATCCACCTTGGTCGACAGCGACGTCGATAATCACACTACCCGCTTTCATTATTTTCAAATCTTCGGCGCTGACAAGTCGTGGCGCTTTGGCACCTGGAATCAAGACTGCTCCGATAACCAAATCAGCTAATGGCAATTGTTGCCGCACGACATGACGATCGCTGAACAACACATTAACGTTGGCGGGCATCACATCATCGAGATACCGTAATCGATCCATGTTGATATCAAGGATCGTAACATCAGCTTGGAATCCTGCTGCAATTCGAGCAGCATTGGCGCCAACGATACCGCCACCGAGAATCAAAATGTGGGCCGGGGGAACGCCAGGTACACCACCTAACAAGATACCTCTTCCCATTTGTGGTTTTTCCAGATATTTGGCCCCTTCTTGCACGGACATTCGTCCAGCGACTTCGCTCATCGGGGTTAGCAACGGTAATCGCCCGTTCTCATCTTTTAATGTTTCATAAGCGACACACGTTGCGCCGGACTGCATCATCGCTTCAGTGAGATCTAGACTCGCTGCAAAGTGGAAATACGTGAAAATGATTTGGCCCTCTCGGATCTTCTCCCACTCCGCTGGTTGAGGTTCTTTGACTTTGATGATCATCTCAGCGCGTTCAAACAAATCGTCGACTGTGACCATCTCGGCACCCTGCTGCAGATACTCGTGGTCCGAGATTCCGGAGCCTAGTCCTGCATTGGGTTCTACCAGCACAGTGTGTCCGCAGCGGATAAGTTCTTCGACCCCGACAGGCAGTAGGGCTACTCGATATTCATCGTGCAGCGTTTCACATGGTACACCGATAATCATGTTTAAGGTCTCGTATTAAAGAGTGAGAACGAAAGCGAAAATAGACGAGTGTTTTGGTTAATGCGACTATTGTTTAGGTAACTCTGGAATTCTGCAACCGTTTCATCACGAAAGTTATGGATTTATATATAGAGGCTAACACGGAGTGTTAATGTCAATTCGAATCGCGATTTGTTATAATGTGTTTTTAATTAACCCAGTGACAATAAATACTATGCAAAAATCGCTATTCTGTTTTCTGTTAAT